>JADZAX010000494.1 GCA_020852405.1 Verrucomicrobiales bacterium | reverse complement strand
TGGTGCGGGAAGTGCTTTCCTGAGAATGACCTTCCCACTCTACCGCCCCTTTCCCTTTTTTCATGACTTGCCCCCCACAGACAGAAAGAGCCCCATTTCCTCCACGGAGGCGAACTCGAAGGCCGGAGCCAAGGTGACCAAGATGTTGCTTTCAGGTGCCCGCTGCTTCCCGAACCTTGGATTGATGCCCTTCCTTGAGTGACGTTTTCCCAAAGAGACCATGAGCGACATCCTGAACAAAAACATCGTGCTGGTGCTGAACCGCAACTGGCAGGCCATCAACATCGTGACCCCGGCCACGGCTTTCAGCCAAATGTGCGTCGACACCGCCACGGGCTTGGACATCCAAGGGGAGGAAATCATGATTCCAACCCGCTGGAATGACTGGCTCGACCTCCCGGTGCGCGACGAGGACAACCAGGTCGGTACTCCCCGAGGTCAGATCCGGGTCCCCACGGTCATCGTCCTTGCGAGATTCGACCGGGTGCCGGTGAAACGGCCTCGGTTCTCCGCCCGCAGTCTCTGGGAACGCGACGGCGGCCGTTGCCAGTACACCGGCCGGATTCTGCGACCGGGCGAAGGCAATATCGATCACATCCTCCCCCGCTCACGCGGTGGCACCACCACCTGGGAGAACTGCGTGCTTGCCGCCCGGGAGGTGAACAGCCGCAAGGCGGACCGCACCCCGGAGGAAGCCGGGCTCAGACTGGTGCGGCAACCGAAAGCCCCCCGGGAGGTGCCGGTGACCATGCTGCTGCGCAATCCCCACGACATCAAAGACTGGAAGCCTTTTCTGGGGTGACCACGGGACCGGATCATCCGTCCAGCCTCCCGCCCGGGCTTGAGGGCCTAGGACGGAAGCGTGACGGGGACCGACTCAGCCTTCCTGAGCCAGATTGGGACCAATCTTGGACTGCTCGGCGTCGAGAATTTCCCGACGCAAATTGGTCCCCGATTTCTTGACCCACCACAAGGTGATCGGCGAAGCGACATACACCGAGGAGTAAGTCCCGACAAGGATCCCGAAGAGGATGGGGAGGGCAAAGGCCCGCAGCGCGGGGCCACCAAAAATCAACAGCGTGATCACAACGACGATCGTCGTGCCGCCGGTGATGATCGTGCGGCTCAGGGTCGCATTCAGGCAGTAGTTGAAGACATCCACGATCGATCCCCGCTTCGTTTTCAGACCATCACGGACAAAGTCAAAGACCACGATCGTGTCATTAATGGAATACCCGGCAATCGTGAGCAGGGCCCCAATGGTGATAAGGCTGACGTCCTGTCCAAAAATGGCCAGCAGGCCAGTCACAATGATGACATCATGCGCCAACGCCACAATGGCACCTAGAGCAAAGGCGAACTCGAAGCGCACCGTGAGGTAAATGAGGATGGCCACCAAGGCCAGGACCAACGAAAGAATGGAAGCCCGCAGAGTTTCCCCACCGACCTGGGAACCAATCGAGGTCGTTTCGGCAGTTGAGGGATCGATTTTCAAGGTTTTCTGCAGAGCCTGGAGCACCGCCTCGGATTTGCCAAAAGCAGTCCGGATGCTGACAAACTCACCGCCCCCCTCACCCATGGTTGACTGGATCTGCACGACCGGCGTCCCGATTTCTTTGACTCCGGCCAAGGCCTCCTCGACTTGGGCCTGGGTCAGCGACCCGGAGGGGACTTTGACGCTGATGCGATCGCCTTCCTTGAGGTCAATGCCACGGGGGTCGATGATGGGAACCACAATCAGCGACAAAGCCACGGCGGCAGCCGAGCCGAGCAGAGCCGGCCGACTCCACTTGAGGAAGTCGATTTTGGTCCGGGTGAACAGACTGGCGAAATTCGCCTTGTCCATGAGATTGAAATCAAGCAACCAGCGGAAGCAGACCCGGGTGACAAGCACAGCCGCGAAAAGCGTGCCGATAATCCCGATCGTCAGCGTGATGGCGAAACCCCGGACCGTTCCCGTCGCCACCGCATAAAGAATGATGGAGGTGATGAGCGAGGTCAGATTGGAGTCGAAGATGGCGGTAAACGCCCGGTCATAAGCAGTCGCCAATGCCGCGGAGAATGATTTGCCGGTGGCCATTTCCTCGCGGAGCCGCTCAAAGATGAGCACGTTGGCATCGATGGCCATCCCGATGATGAGCACGATCCCCGCGATCCCGGGAAGGGTCAGGGTGAACTTGAAGAGCGCCATGGCTCCGAAAATGATGGCGATATTGATCAGAATACCAACCATGGCGATGAGTCCGGCGAAACGGTAGTAAAGCACGATGAAGACCAGCGAAATCAGCAGGCCACTAACGCCCGCCCAGATGCCCTGCTTGACGCTGGATTCCCCCATGGTGGGCGAAATGTAATTCTGGGAAATCACCTTGAGGGGATTCTCCAAGGGATTTTCCAGCGCACTGGCGAGCGCCCGGGCACTGGTCTCAGTGAAGCTGCCGGTGATCTGGCAGGTGCCGTAAATCGGGCGGCCGCTGTTGAATCCGGGGGCCGAGATGACTTTGCCATCGACGATGATCGCCAACTGGCGGCCATAGTTTTTGGACAGTTCGCCGAACTGGGTGGAACCCTCGTCGTCAAATTCCAGATAAATTTCCCAGCCTTCCTGACCGTAGTGGACCCCGGCACCGGTAACGTGCTTGCCGGACATGTCGGCATTTTGCTTGACGAGGTAGAACTTGTCTCCGGCCTCCGGCGTGGCGGCGTCTTTGTCCTCCTCCCCCTCGAGTTTCTGGGCGGGCAGGGCGCGCATCCCGGGCACCACATCGAGCCCCTCCGCGACTCGCTGGGCCTGTCCCTGCATTTCTTCACGCTCCACCAGGGAGAACTCCAACTTGGCGGCGGCGGTGGCATTTTTGATGAGTTCATCCGCAGCCTCCTTGCTCATTCCGGGAATTTGGATGAAAACCCGGTCCGAGCCTTCCGGAGCCAGAACCATGTCCTTGGCTCCACTGGCATTGAGCCGCTTCTCCAGCACCTTGATGACCTGGCGCTGGGCGTCCTTGCTCACGTCATTCCCAGAGTTGGGCATGATCTGCAGACTGACAGAAATCCC
Source organism: Verrucomicrobiales bacterium (assembly GCA_020852405.1). Classification (GTDB taxonomy): domain Bacteria; phylum Verrucomicrobiota; class Verrucomicrobiia; order Verrucomicrobiales; family DEV007; genus JACKQE01. The sequence goes on along the minus strand of JADZAX010000494.1, from coordinate 3,497 downwards.
CCCCTGCAATTCGATGCCTTTTTCCACTCCGAGACGCTGGAAATAAAACAGGGAGAGAGCCCCCACCGCAATGGCGACGAAACTGCCGATCCAGCGGCGATTGCGGTCGGTTTCGGTTCCGAAATACCAAAGGAACAGCATCATGAGGCTCAAGCCCATGAAAAAGGTGTAGCCGCCGGTCACAGCTTTGGCTTTGCCGGGGTCACCGTAATACCAAAGTGAAAGACCGAAGGCGGCAAGACCGCCAAAAAAGAAGAGGGGGCGTTTCCAGGTGGACATGGGAATAAGCGGGATGGGTGGGGGAAAGACAACAAAACAGCCCCCTCCGAAAAGGGGGAGCACAAGAGGCGGGGTTGGTTATTTGGCCGGCTCGCTGGGGAGTTCGGCAGCCGGAGCGTCTTTTTTCTTGGCAACCTGGGCGATGGCGGCGCGATCGAAACGCAAGCGCACCCCATCATCCACCTGCAGCGTCACCACGCGGTCCGTCTGCGCCTTGATGACGCCATAAATGCCGCCCGTGGTGACCACTTCATCGCCCACTCCAAGACTCTCCAGCATGGCTTTGAGTTCTTTTTGGCGCTTTTGCTGGGGCCGGATCATCACGAAATACATCATCGCGAAGATCAGAACCATCGGAACCAGCATGCCGCCCAGGCCGCCGGGTTGAGTCGGGGCATCCTGGGCCAGGAGAGGGAAAAATACGGAAAATGACTGCATGGATCTGTGCTTTCTGCGGAGGCTGGGTTCGTCTGGATGCGGGGTTGGGGCGTCTTACTCGATCACTCCCTGACGGTAGCGCCGGGTGAAATCATCTCGGAATCGTGCAAAATCGCCGCCTTGAATAGCACAGCGAGCCCGTTTCATCAAGCCCAGATAAAAGTGCAGGTTGTGCAGAGTGACGATTCTGAGCCCCAATATCTCGTCATTTTTGATCAAATGCCGCAAATAGGCACGGCTGAAGGGGGCGCAAAGCGGGTGCGTGTCCGCCGAAATGGGCCGCTCGTCTTTCTCATAGCGGGCATTGCGAAGATTCATCAGCCCGTCGTCAGTGTAGGCCGCTCCATTCCTCGCGACCCGCGTCGGAAGGACACAGTCGAACATATCCACCCCGCGGGAGACCAGTTCCAGGAGCTGGTCCGGCTGACCGACGCCCATCGCGTAGCGGGGTTTCGCTGCCGGGAGGTGAGGGACCGCCGCCTCCACCGCGCGGTACATTTCCACCTCGGGCTCACCGACGCTGAGTCCCCCGATCGCGTATCCGTCGAAGTCGAGATCCACCAGATCCCTTGCCGCCTTCTCCCGGAGATCGGGAAAGACACTTCCCTGCACGATCGGAAAGTAATGTTGCCCCGCGCGTCCCTGCTCTGCAATCCAGCGGCGGGAACGCTCCGCCCAGCGCTGGGTCAGGGCGAGACTTTTCTCGGCATACTCCCGTTCACAAGGCCACGGGGGACATTCATCCAGCAACATGGCGATATCGGACCCGATGATGCCCTGGGTCTCCAGGACCGATTCTGGACTGAAAAACAACTTGGATCCGTCAATGTGGCTCCGAAAATGAACCCCCTCAGGGGTGATCTGCCGCAACTTGGCCAAGGAAAAGACTTGGAATCCCCCGGAATCGGTCAAAATCGGACGATCCCAAGCCATGAAACGGTGCAATCCCCCGAACTGCTCCAGCAGCGGCATCCCCGGCCGGAGATAGAGGTGGTAGGTATTGCCCAGGATGATCTGGGCCTCGAGAGCCTCTAGTTCCAAAGGACTGACGGATTTCACCGTCCCCCGGGTGCCCACCGGCATGAAGATGGGCGTCTCCACCACCCCATGCGGCAGGGTGAGCCTCCCCCTTCGGGCCTGGCTGGAAGGATCGGTGGCGAGAAGTTCAAACATGAAGGGCCGGACGTTACAGCATGGAAAATCCCCAGCAAGAGGGGATCAGCGGCAAAAAGTCAGGATGATGAAAATATCTATATTTTCAGATTTATGGAAATTTCAGTTGTATTATCTCTAGTTTTTATTAAATTTATGGAATTACCGCATTAGTGAATGCACCATTCCGATGAGAAAGCCTCGCACCTCCGCCTCTCCCAAACGTCCGCTGGCATTTGAAGCCCTTGAGTCCCGGGTCTTGTTTGACGCCGCTCCGGAGCAAGCGCCCGCTGAGATTATTGAAACCGGCGAAGCACACCCACCGGAGCCAGAAGCGGCTCTCCCGGCAGAGCAAGCCCCGGTAGCTGAACTCCAGCAAGTGGTCATCATTGATGGCGGAATCGAGAACGTTGAGACGTTGGTCAACGAATTTTCCAGCCGGATGCCAAATGCGGAGATTTTTGTCCTCGATCCAAGCCAGGACGGAATGGAGCAAATCTCCGGCCTGCTTGCGGGATTTGAAGGAATCGATGCTCTCCACATCGTTTCTCACGGAGCAGAGGGAACTCTGCAGCTCGGCACCGCCAATCTCAATGCTGAAACCATGCAGGGTGAATACCTCGATGAACTCAAAGTCATCGGACTCGCCCTCAGTCAAGAGGGCGACATTCTGATCTACGGTTGCGACTTCACCGCCGGGGAATCGGGACTGGAAGCTGCCATGATTCTGGGAGGCATCACCGGTGCCGACATCGCGGCAAGCTCCGATGCCACCGGAGCCACCATACTGGAAGGAGATTGGGATCTCGAGACCTCCATCGGCACCCTGGAAAATGATTCCCTGAAAGTCGAGAGCTGGAACGGATTGCTCACCGGCACGCCTCCTGTGCTCGATCTTGACTCAACGGATTCAGCCACGGTGGCGTCAGACGACCTTTCCTCCAATTCGGCCACTGGAGGGACTGGCTGGTCCAGTGATTGGACCAAAATCGTGGATGCTGACGGCAACGATATTCGTTTCACCGGAGGCACACTGGTCCTTCGTGACCCGGACAATCTTGTGGACGTGCGCCGATCGGTTGATCTTTCGGGTTACCGGGACCCCACTCTCTCGTTCACCTACAATACTAGTGGAAACCTGGCCAACACTGACACCTACCAGTTTGAGTATTCCACCAATGGCGGCGGCAGTTGGACGGTGTTGGCGGCGCTCAACAACGACCCCACGGGTGGCCCAATCTCCGTATCCTATAGCCTGGGTTCGGTCGGTTCAGCCACTACGGTGTTTCGGGCCCGGTTTACCGGCGGGTCAAACGACAACACGAAACAGGTCATTCTGGACAATTTTGTTGTCAGCGGAAGCCTGCCCAACTATTCAACCAACTATTTAACCAATGCCACCCCGGTGGCGATCGCTTCATCGAATGTCGGAATCACCGATGGCGACGACACCACCATGAAGTCGGCCAGCATTACGCTGACCAACGCCCAGGCCGGTGATTTGCTTCAGGTCGTGGGAGTCCTCCCCGGCAGCATCATCGCGTCGGCCTACAATCCTGGCACGGGCGTGATCACCCTCACGGGTACTGACACCAAGGCGAACTACGAATCCGCCATCGAAAAGCTTT
>JADZAX010000493.1 GCA_020852405.1 Verrucomicrobiales bacterium | reverse complement strand
TCTCAACCTCCAGCCATGTGCCAGCCCGGTCCCGGATCTACTCCGATCAGAAAATCGATATGAACTGGCGCGCCAAGCCGGACAATCTCGTCTGGTCGTTCCCGACTGGGCCGCGCGGCGAAAGCCTTGAGGGCAATCCTTATGATATCGAATGGGAAGACTTCATGGATGCCGTCCGCAACGACAAACCCTACAACGAAGTCGACCGTGGCGTGGCCGCGAGCGTCGTCACTTCCATGGGACGCATGGCTGCGCACACCGGACAGGAAATCACCTATGATCAGATGCTGAACAGCGCACACCAGATGGCGCCGGGCGTGGAAAAGCTGACTCTGGACAGCGACTCGCCGCTCATGCCGGACGCAGATGGACGGTATGCCAAGCCAGAACCCGGCATCAAGAAAGATCGGGAATATTGAGGACCACCCAGTAAACCCGGGGCCTTGAAAAAGGACCCCGGGCTTGCTGGACATCCGAACCCACCACCGCGGACCGCGGGTGGGCTCAGCGGATCTTTCCCGGCGGGACCGGGGAAGATCCGGAGTGGGCCGAATCAGGCCTCTTTGCTGACCTCAGGGCTGTCCCCATCGTCGTCAGCATCATGCTCCTCATCGTGATCATCCTCGTGGTGGTGATCCTCGTGATGGTCGTCATGGTGGTCGTCGGGATGGGATCCATCCTCTTCAGCCATCTGGGCGTGATCGGCGGCTTCCGCCTCATCATGGGCGTCAAGATCGACATTGTGCCGGTCTTCAGCCTTACGGAACTTGGGTACCTGCCGGGAGGGTGGCAATGGTGACACCATCATCAGAATGCTGCGGTTGTTGAGCTTGGGCTCAAGGTCGATGTGGGCCATGCCAAGCAGATCAAGGCGGACCTTGTTCATCATCTCAAACCCGAGCTCCTTATGGGCGTTCTCGCGGCCGCGAAACTGAAGCTGCAAGCGCAACTTGTACCCGTGAGCCAGGAAATCCTCGGAGCGGGTCAACTTGATCAGATAATCATGGGGATCAATGCCGACACGAAATTTGATCTCCTTTTCTTTGACCTTGTTGGGTTTTTTGTCCCGCTTCAGCTTGGCCTGCTCGTATTTCCATTTGCCGTAGTCAACGATTTTGCAAACGGGAGGACGCGCCGTGGAGGCAATCTCCACCAAATCGAGTCCGAGAGCCTTGGCCTTTTGCAAGGCGATTCTGGTCTGCATGACCAGATTGATCTCTCCGTAGATGACACGCACCTCGGGCACGCGGATACGATCGTTGATCCGCACGATTTCCCGTGGCGGACCTTTCCTGTTGAATGGCTTTTTGGCTATGGCGTTTTTCCTCCGTTAGGTTGGTTGGCACCATCCGCCCGACAGGGATCCTGGCTCCTGCCAAGGACGAACGGATAGGGACAAATTCTGAAAACAAAATGAGCCGACGGCAGACAAGGCAGGAAGATTCCCTGCGGCGCGGCGAGGCGGTGATGGCGGTGACTGAAAACGCAGGGAAAACATCAAAACGATCTGAATTCCATTTGCCGCGCCGTCACCCCTTGAAAGTCTCTGAAGTGCGCACTACCAAGAGGAAAAACCCGGACGGGGTTCCTCTTCGAGATTGCTGATAAGCTTTCAGTCCACATTATTGTTGGTAATCTATACGAAATTTACGGACACTGTTCAAGGCCCAATATCTGATTTTGTCGAAAAACGTCCGGCGCACTTGCGCGGGGAGTCCCCCCCACAAACCATGGTGGGGCGTTTTTCCTCAGGCGAACAGACACCTCAGGCCCCCCTTTTTTTCCGTCGTTTCATTTGAAATTCAAGCCCCGAACTCCAGAAAATACCGCTGCCACAGGCCGTGCAGTGACTCGGCCGGACGGATCCAAACTTGACTGTGGAGCCAGGTCATGGAATCCACATCCGAGAGGAGCGCGAGATTTTCCAACGCACTGAGCGCGCCCGGACCGTCGGCTAGGAGACGTTCCCGGAGTTCCTCGGAGTGGCCCTGGGGTCCGCTCAAGGCCGCCATTTCTCCGGCATATTCCGGATTCAGTGCCTTTTCACGGAGCAGGGTCACGTGAACCGCGTTCACATACGGATCGATGACCGCCCGAACAATCAGGCTCTCCCCGCTACCCAGATCCGCCGGTCCGCTCAGATCGCTCCGGCAGGGAGCCTCCTCCAACTCGGCGAGATGACGCAAGACAGGAGGGGGGGCCAGTTCCTCCGGGGTGAGAAACAGCCCCATCCGTCGTGCGGCCATCCCCCAACTGCGGCGGCTGAACCACACGGACAAGGGGATGGAGAAGACCATGCCCACAAGCACCTGCACAAACCAGTAAAACCACTCCGGGGACAAATACCAGGCAAAGCACCCCCACCCCAGCCCCACGAGAGTCTGACCGAAGTGGGCCGAACAAGCGGTGGACCAGGCCGTCCCGTCGGCGACCCGCTTCTGGGGTCCCCAGTTCACCCCTTGCCCCAGCAGGATGGAGATCACGAATTTGGTGTGAAACAACATCAGCACCGGAGCCAGTAGGGTCGAGACGATGATCTCAACGCAAACACTGGAAAAAACGGCCGCCAAACCGCCAAATGATCGTCGACGAGCAGGATCACAGATCGTGTCGAGCAGTCCAAAAATTTTCGGCAAAAACAGGATCGTCATGGTGATCCCAAAGACCAGCAACCCATGGGCCTCCGCCCCGATGCGGAGGTAGGGCGTAAAAGCTTCGACTGCCGGGAGATCACTCAGGTTCCCCTCCAAGAGCCGGCGACGAGCCACCAGCCAGGTGCCAAGAAGCAAAAAGAGCAACCAAAGCGGTGAGCTGAGATACCCGAGGATTCCCAAACTGAGATGCAGGCGGCTGATCCCCCTCAAGCCCTTGGCAAAAAGAAGCATCCCGTGCTGGAGATTTCCCTGACACCAACGGCGGTCCCGTTGGGCATGTTCGATGATCCCTTGGGGGCCTTCCTCATAACTGCCCTCAAGATCCCAGGCAAGCCAGACTTCCCAGTCGGTCCGCCGCAGCAGGGCCGCTTCCACGAAGTCATGACTCAAAATCTGGCCGCCAAAAGGCTTTTTTCCCGGGAGCTGCGGCAGATCGCAATGGGCCATGAAGGGCTCCACCCGCATGATCGCATTGTGCCCCCAGTAATTGCCCCCGTCCTGAACCCAGTAGTTCAGCCCGGCGGTGAAGAGAGGACCATAGAAACGGTTGGCAAACTGCTGGGCCCGACCAAAAAACGACTCACCGCGAACCAGGACAGGCACCGTCTGGATCAGCCCAACCTGAGGATTGGCCTCCATGAGCCGGACCAAGTCCACCAGAGCTTCCCCGGTCATGATGCTGTCCGCATCCAGCACGATCATGTAGCGGTGCCGTGTGCCCCAGGCCCGGAGGAAATCCCGCACATTGCCGCTCTTCTTTCCCTCATTGTTGGTCCGGCGGCGGTAATGAATCGTCGCAAAGCCTCCCAACTCGCGGGCCAACTGGAACCAGGCGGTTTCCTCCTCGATCCACTTCTCAGGTTGGTTGGAATCACTCAGAACGTAAAATTCGAACCGCTCCAACTGTCCGGTGTCCCGCACCGCCTCGTGAATGGCCCGGAGGCCCGCAAAGACCCGCGAAACATCCTCGTTGTAAATGGGAATGACGATCGCCGTGCTGGAGCCGCTGATATCCTGGGCATGATAATCCGCTTTCTGGGTGATGCGGCCCCGGTCGCCGAACCGGCGGATGAAAAAGCCGTAAATGCCATGCGTGCAGCCGAAGGCCGCGAGACAGAAAAGAATTGCGAAGAGACCCAAAATGAAAGACTTGCCGTCCGACCACCCATTGTTGCGCCAAAGCAGATCGGCAAAGAGAAGCGAGGCCCCTCCGGTCAGCACGACGGGAATGGAGAAAAAGAGGAAGAGACGACGCCCCCGTTTGACCGGAGCAATGGTCGGTCCTCGTGGCGGCTGGCTGTGCCGTCCTGTCTCGGCGGGATGGTCGGGCGGGCTCATGGAATTCAATGCGTGAGACGGAAGACCACGACCAAAAAGAGGGCGAACATTCCCCAGATGATGAACATTTTCAGATAGGGCCTTCGGCTCAGGCCTGTCAGGGCGTGAAGCGCACCGAGATGGATCTCACGGGGCTCCATCTGGGACACTTGGAAATCGGGTCCCGCCCGCAGGTAGCCATCCTTCATGGCGCGGACAAAATCCTCCGGCCAGGGACCGTCGCGGAGAAAGAATTCCTGCCACTTTCCCGGCATGTCCGCCAAGAGCAGGGACAGCCGCCCCCGCGTGGAGACCCGGAAGGGAGTGTCCGCCGGATCCTCCCCCAGGACATGGTGGCACCAATCGTTGACGTACCGCACCACCTCCTCCGTGGCCAACTCGGTCGGCAAACGATCCGGTTCCGAGTGAGCCCGGCCCAAGGCCCGCCGCAGAATGCGGAGAACGAGTTGCCCGAGGAGGAATTTGTTGCGCACCCGCAACGCCCCAAGGTAGGCCGCCACCTTCCGGTAAGCATCATTCCAAGCCTCCGCCGTGTGGCCGGGAGGCAGCACCATGTCATCTGTCATATCAAAGAAAATTCACCATGCCAAGACTGCCGATTTCTGCTTCTGTTTAGGGTGCTTTGGCTGCCGGCGGACTCCAAAGATACGTCCAGGTCTCACCCAACGGTTTGGCCCCGCTCGACAAAGAGACCCGGACATCGACCGGATTCTGGTTTCCCGATTCCGGCACCAGTTTCAGCATGACCCGCCAACCGGTCGCGAACGGATGCTTCACCACCTGGGCTT
>JADZAX010000492.1 GCA_020852405.1 Verrucomicrobiales bacterium | reverse complement strand
TCGTGAAACGCGAGATCCGGCGCGGACGCCGCTACGACGCCCTGATCCTCGATCCGCCGAGCTACGGCCGGGGACCGGGAGGCGAGGTCTGGAAGCTGGAGACCCATCTCTGGGGACTGCTCGAGGAATGCCGGAATCTCCTCAGCGACACCCCGGTCTTTCTCCTCGTCAATGCCTACACCACCGGGTTGTCACCGACCGTGCTGGGAAATCTGTTGGATGCCCTGCTCGCCGGGTGCCCCGGAAAGATCACCACCGGCGAAGTGGGGCTGCCGATTCAGGCCGACGGCCGGGTGCTCCCTTGCGGCATCTATGGCCGGTGGGATGCCAGAGCCTCCTGAGCCCTGGCTGGCGCCGGATCCGCCTGGGAAAGGGTTTTCACCATTCGTTCATTCGCCTTTCACCCCGGCAGAGCTCACTGTCCCATGAACCAAAAACCCGCCACCCCCGCGAAGATGAAACAGTATTGGCCATGGATTCTGGCGGCAGGAGGGGTTCTCCTGATGGGCTACAGTTTTCTCCACGGAATCTTGTTTGTGGGTCTTCCCGGCCCGGATGATTCTGTGGCGGAGATGAACCGGCAGGGAGTGCAGGCCGGCCTCGCCTTCGTGGTGTTTTTGGTCGGATCGCTCTGTTGCTTGACCGGAGTTGTGTCCGGGATCCTTCGCTGGGCACTCCGCAGATCCCGTCAGGCAAACACTGTCTGAGGGCTCCCCGGTCGGAGTCCGCAATTTCGCCTCCCCGTCGCCGCCGCCTAGGGCTTGCCGGGTTTGGTGCGGGCCCAACGCGCGGCGAATCCCTCCAGATCCGGTCCGATCCGGGACACCCAGCGGGATTCCTCCTCCGCTCCGAGGGACAAGGTCCGGGCAAACCAAGCCGCCGTCTCACAGAGTTCGGGCGTGGCGGAATCGGCCCCGGCTTTGAGAAAAGTGCCGTCGGCGACCACCAGCAGCCATTGCGGGGTCATGTCGGTGAGGGCCACCTCGTTCGGCCCAAAGCCGAGATCTACCAGGAGATTGTCCTCCTTCATTCCGGTGATGGCGCCCTCCAGAGGGATCCCCTCACGGCGCAGGATGGGCCCCTTGTATTGGCCTGCCCCCAAGGCTGCCCGGGCGAATTCCATGAACTCGGAGGATTTCCCGATCGCATAAGCTATGTCGTCGCGCAATTGCCGACCCTGCTTGGATGTCAGTTCCATCTCTTCAAGGGGTTTCGTGAGATTGGAAAACAGGTAACGCCTCAGATCGGGCGCCTGGGACTCAAGCCATGTCTTGAGGAGTTCCCGGTCCTTGGTGGCCTTGGAAAGGTTATCGGCCACGGTGTCGGTCGCCGGGGTGGGCGGCGTTTCCGGGACCACGGCAGGATTCGTCGGCGCAGGGGGCTCCGGCGGGGGGGGCGCGATCACCGCCACTTTGGCCTGCTCCTCCTGGGCCTTGAGAATGGCGGGAATGCGGTCGCGGCGGGCGAGGGCAAACGCGACGGCGGTTTTGCCGGAGCGCATCGCGGAGGAGGCGGCCTCCAGCGATTTCTGCATTTCGGCAAGCTCCTTCGCCGAAAGGCTTATGGAGGGTTTGGGGAGAGCTTTCATGCGCTCCTGATCGGCCAGATAGAAAGCGGCGAGCTTCTTCGCTTCCGCAATCCAACCATAATCCCCCGAAGGACTCGCCGCGGAGAACTGGGTGAAACACAACGCGGCGGAGTCGAACTGCCGCATTTCCCAGTTTTTCAACCCCATGGCCAGCAGCCCGATGGGTTGGTATTGGGATCCGGCGCACAATTCGAGATCTGCCGTGGTGGCTGGCAAGGGAGAGGTCAGGCAGGGCACCAGAGAAAGGAGAAACACGCCTTCGGGGGAGGCTTTCCCCGCTTCCGGAGCGGGTGCCTCTCGTAGGCGCTCAAAATGGGCGCGGGCTTCTGTTTCGTCGCCTTTGAAGAGAGCCGCCAGTCCGGCGTTGAACCGCGCCCAGCTCCACGTCGGCTGCTTCAGGTCGGTGGTCGTGTAAAGTTCCGTGAACTTGGTCTCCGCGGAAGAAAATTCGCCCGTCAGGAGAGCCGTGCGAGCCTCCATGAAGCGGGTGGAAACCGTTCTTTCACCGGTCCCGACGACCCGGTCATCCCCCCCGGAGGTGAGCGCTCCTTCCAGGTCCCCTTGACCTTTGGGGGCCTTCAGGGCGATGATGGTCACGATGCTGCCGGTCACGATGAGCGCCCCGGCGATGACCCAGAGCTGCCAGGTCGGCGTGGGTGGCGTCGGTGGTGCCGGGAGTCGGGAAGTCGGTGTGGAGCGCTTCTCGATCAGGCCCTCGAGGGCCGCAATCAGTTCGTCGTAACTTTTGAACCGGTCCTTGGGGGCGTGGGCCATCATCCGGTCGATGAGGACGGTGGCTTCTGCAGAAAAATGCGGGGCGTAGTCTTTCAGGGTGACGGGAGTCGCCTTGATTTCCTTGAGTTCGTCGAGGGAATTGGTGTTCGCCTCGAAGGGCGGCTTGCCGCAGGCGGCATGGAAAAGGGTCGCTCCGAGGCTGTAGATGTCCCCCCGGAAGTCATCCGGTTCGCCATCCAGTTTTTCCGGAGGCACATAGAAGGGCGTGGCCCAGGTCTCCGATAACAAGTCGTCCCCGCCGGCCGCCATCGCGATGCCGAAGTCGACCAGTTTCACCGTGCCATCGGCCGCTGCCAGCATGTTGCCGGGCTTGATGTCACGGTGGATCAATCCCTCCTGCTGGGCGGCGCGCAGCCCGCCGGCAACGCCGAGAGCGATTTCCAGCACCCGGTGCTCCGGCAGCATGCCCTGCTGGTGGATCAGCTCGTCGAGGCTGACGCTGTCGACGAGCTCCATCGCGATGTAGAAATACCCGCCTTCCGAACCGGCGGTGAAGACCTTGACGACGTTCGGATGGTTGACGGAGGCGGTGTGTTTGGCCTCGCGCTCGAACATCGCCATCAGCCCGGCGTCCTTGCTGAGAGCGTGGTGGAGGACCTTGAGGGCCACCTGGCGGTTCAGGGTGGTGTCATCGGCGAGAAAGACCTGGCTCATCCCGCCGACCCCGAGCAGGCGCTCGATGTGGTATTTGCCCACCTGGACCCGGAGACGCACGGCCTCTCCGCAGTGAGGGCAGTTCACCTTGGAAAACGGCGGAAGGTCGGAAACGTCAATCGCATTGCCACACATCGGGCATTGGTTGACGACTCCTTTGATTTCCTCGGGCTCCATGTGTGCAGTGATCTTCTCCTTCC
>JADZAX010000491.1 GCA_020852405.1 Verrucomicrobiales bacterium | reverse complement strand
CCGCGATCGTCGATCGACTCGCGGAGGTGCTGTTCGTCGAGGCGATGCGCTCACGCATCGGGTCCTCCTCGGGCACGGATCAGCCCAGCTGGCTCCAGGCGCTCGACGATCCGCAAATCGGCAAGGCAATCGAACTGATGCACGCGGAACCCGCGCGGCCCTGGACGATCGACGAGCTGGCCCGCCGCGTTTCGATGTCGCGCTCGGCCTTCGCGGAACGTTTCCGCAAACTGACCGGCGAGACTCCCCTCGATCACCTGACGCAATGGCGGATGGTGAAAGCCGGAAGCCTGATGCGGGCCACCCCGCCCATGAAACTCGCGGAAATCGCCACGGCGACGGGATACGAGTCGGAGAGTTCCTTCGGCAAGGCTTTCCGCCGCGTCATGGGGGTTTCACCCGGGAAGTTCCGGGCGGGGCGGATGGAGGGTGCTTTCGAGGGACAGGCTGTTTGACCGTTAGAGCAAATTCACAGGGACAGGTGACTCATCCCGCAATCCAGCACTCCCGGTTTTCAACCACGATCAAACTTCTGCGGCCACTCTTCACCCACTTCCGCAGCCCAACCCGGCTCCGGCGTCACCGTTCGGACGGCGCGGGATCGCCGTCCGGGGATCAAACCGCCTGTGGACTTCATAGCAAAGGCGAAGACGCGCGTTTCCGCCCTCACCTTCCCGTTTTTCCGGCTGGCCTGGGCAGCCTGGTTCGCAATTCGCTTCCCTCAGCCGCCCTCCCCCACCCTCCGACCCCGGGCCTTCGGCGGGAAGGCAGCCGAGGGGTTGAAAAAGGAAGGTGCCGGCAGTAGTTAACGGCAGTAAGCCCATGAAATCCGAATTCCGAAGCGTGTCACTCTATTTAGCCGGACTGGCACTGTTGTTGGCAGCGGGAAAGTCAACGGCGCAGACGATTCGCGAGGACGACTTCGAAAGCTACGCCACGGGTCTGGCGGATGGAACGCTACCTTCAAGCAACGGTGGATTTTTCATGCAGGAAGGACGCTGGACCGGAGGGGCTGGCAAGGGCTCTGGCAATGTTCTGGAGATTACCGAGACAATTGGCCGCGATCAAAAAGCGACCAAGGCCTTCGTCTTCCGCAAGGTTGTCGGAGAAGTGAAGGCGGCGGGCAGTCTTCAACCGTCCGGAAGCCAGCCCGATTACGTCGCGTCAAAAGGAGTTTTGACCTACGAGGCGGACGTGCGGATGGGCGATGAAAAAGCGGCTCCCTTCAGCTATCTGATCTTCGGCAGGTTCATCCGACTGGAGTCCGACAGCGAGCTGATGATTTCTGATAAAAGCGGTGCCACCAATCTGGTGAGGTTGGAGAAGGCATTCCCGATCGGAGAATGGTTCCGGTTCCGGGCGGACCTGGATTATGGAACCCAGACGATGACCGTTTTTATCAACGGAGAAAAGAAGTCGAGTCAGAACCTGGGTGAAGGAGGACTCTCAGGCGTGGCGAATCCCCGTTGGGACATGAGCGGCTTGGGACCGGACGAGGCTGTTGTTTATCTCGACAATGTCCGGATGATTCTCCATGAGCCTGGTAAAATCCCTGCGACAACGGTGGAAGCTCCGACGGCAAAGACCGGGGTCTCGGTAATAAAACCAATTCCTGAGGAAGCCCGTTTGAGTCTGGATTTTGAAAAGGACGGTGTTTGGTCTTCAGTGCCGCCTGAACTTTTGGCACAGATGTTGGCCTCAGGAAACGTGGAGGCGGACCTTTGGAGTTTCAAGGAACAGCGTTTCCATGATCTGGCGGTTGTACCGGCCGTGAGATGGATGGATCTGGCGAAGGGGCTTGTCCGTTCGTCGGAACACGTCACCTCAGGGAAGTCCAGTGGTCGCTGGTCCAATCATGTCCGCTTTCCATCGCTGATCTGTCGAACCCCCGAAATGGACTGGAGCAATCAGACTGCTTTGAGCGTTTCGATTCACTCAGAGGCCAATACCCGTGAGGTGATCACCGTGGGTTTGCTGAGCGACAATCCCGAAACACCCTGGAAGGATTGGTATTTTTGCCTCTTCAGGCTTGATTTCCAAGGGGCCCGCAAAGTGGTGCTCCCGTTTACGTCTTTTGTGAAGGATGGGAAGCCGCTGGGTATGAATCAGATCACGGCCGTAGGTCTCTTCTGCAAAGCCTTTGGGCACCAACCGTCTCCCTTCAGCGATGTGACTCTGGATGAAATCAAAGCCGAGAGTCTGAAGGATCCTGTGGAGAGCAATCCTGTGGAGCCGCCGACACCAACCGGGGACGCAAGCCTACCCGCCTATCGGCAGACGTTTTATGAAAATCTCCGCTCCTTGAATCACGGGGAGCCTGAGTTGTCGGTAAAAAATCCGGTAACCACCCCGTCCAAGGTATTCAGCCAGGAATCGTATTTCATGTACGAGCGGGCGGTGGCCGGATATAATCCGCGCTTTCAGCCCGGTTACGTGAGTTTTGATCCGCAGGGGAAGGCCTATATTCTCGCCGGAGACACCATTCAATGGGTGGAGTCCGGGGGAAAATGGGTTTCCAGTTCGATTCGCAAGACTCTTCAAGAATTTGGGAAGAGCCGGGGATGGAAGGGAATTCAGAATACCAGCGGCGGCGCCGTTCCCGAGCCGATGATCCGCTTTGACAGGGACGGAGATGCCTACTTAATCGCGCAAGTGTCTGAATTGGATGCCGACGGAAATGAGGTCAGCTGGAGGCAGCGGACCGCGCTGCTGCTGCATAGTCGCGATGGGATGAGGAATTGGACGGTCTATGTGATTCCGGGTGGAAGGTGGGCTGCGTTTGAAAAGCTTGACGGGCACAATGAGGACT
>JADZAX010000490.1 GCA_020852405.1 Verrucomicrobiales bacterium | reverse complement strand
GGGCTGGGGATGCCGGAACGGAAAAAGATTTACAACAGCCTGCTGGATCAGGAGCTCAAACGGTAGGATGAAAGAAGGCGGGGCTGCCCCGGATCATCCGATACAGCCGCCGACAACCCGCTTTCGGGAGCCCGCGACGGTCGCCAACCGCCGGTCCCCGGGGATCCGCTGAATCCGATGTCATCGACCCGCCGCCCCTGTCAGGGCAAAGGAACGATTTCCCATCCGGCAGCCTTCAATTCCGACGCCGCACGCTCGCTGAGCTGCCCTTGCAAAATCAGCCGGTGTTTGGCGGAGGTGAGATCCACCCGGTTGGCAAATCCGGCCACTTCCTCGCTCCAGATCACGTAGTCGACCGGAGCGGGCACTTCGATGGTGCCATCGGCAGTTTGGGCGACGGCCAAGCGGCCGTAGGCTCCGTAGGCGGTGTAAGGCTGGATCTGCCCGCGCTTTTCCAGCAGTCTGAGGACATCCCGGAAAAAGTGCGCCCGCCACGAGGTGTCGCAGCTGATGATGACGTTGATGATTTCCTCCCGCCCGGGGCCGTTCAAGCGGGCCAGCGAACGCACCATCTGGTGTCTCACGGAAATGGACACATTCGGATTGGCGAACACCGCGTCGATTTTCTGGGGAGACATGCCCATGGCCTCCAGCGCTTTGCGATCCTGGAACTTCAGTTCGGAAGGGGTCACATCGTAAATGTCCTCAGGCAGGCCCACCACTTCCGTTGCGGTGAGGGCCACGGAAGCGCCGGTCGATACCACTGCCGCGCCGATCCGCAGGGGCAGGCCGCCCGCAAAGAAAGCCCAGGTCACCTTTTCCATTTCCTCCTGGAGACGCGGATTGTCGGAATAAGGATCGACGCCCAATTCACGGGCACATTCCAGCTTGGCCTTGTCAAATCCGGCGACGTTCTTGAAGGCATCGCCGATCCCTTTGCCCTCGCCGCCCGGACTGGACTGCTTTCCCTCGGCGGACTTGCGGGCGGCATTGTCGAGGGAAGTCCCCAGTTTGTTGAAAAAGTGACCCACCGTGTGCGGCACCTGTTTCACCGATTTCCCCGGATGAGTGACGATGTTCTTCACCGCATCGATGGGAGCCTCGACCGATTTTCTGAGCCCCTCCGCGAAGAGGTCGCCCTTGCTGACCGCGACCAGCGAAGCAATCGCCTGAATTTCCCACACGCACCGACGCAGGTCGCGAATGCCGACGCATTCATACGTGCCGAAATCCGAATCGATGGTGAAATGAACCAGATAGCCGTCCCCGTAGGCCGACTCCCGGACCCGATGGTAGGGACCGGCCAGCAGCGAAGGGTCCAGCACCTCGGAGGCCTGAAACAGAGGCGCCATTTCGTAGGCCGGGGGACTGCCCGGAGCAGGGACGGGGGTCTGCGCGCGTGCGGGGAGGCAGGCCAACGAGACCAGGATCGGGAAGATGGATCGGAGGTTCATCAGAGGTGGAAAAATCGGAAGAGGAGGAGTGGGATGCAAAATGGCTTGCCCGGGGTTGAGCTTGCTTGGTGGACCACTCTGCCGTGACCATGAGGCATACCGGAGTTGCTTTGCTGATCGGGAGGGAACAATTGCGGGGGGGGGGCAAAGATAAAAAGGTGCCGCGTTCCCATTCATAGTAAAGCGATTTAGCGAATTCCCGCGAAAACCTCAGGAAGGAGGCGAATTTCCTGAGCTCCTTGCTGGTTACCGGAGTCCCGGGATTGACACGGATCGGTCCAAGGTGGGACTAGCCGGGTATCCATGGCCAGCTTGGTGGGGAGTTGAACTTCGACCCCGCCTTTTTCGCGCCTAGCTTCTGCGTTTCCGTTTGGACGTTGATCTTGGCACAGGCAGGGTAATCGTCTGGCAGCTTTGGCTGTGGCACGCATCGCCCTGGGTTGGATGGGGCCAATGAACTATTCGACGACTTCCGCCTCTGTCAGGCACGCTAGTCACTTCAGGGCCGTTTCCGTCCCGTCCGCATCCCCGACATTTGTCTCGTAGGACGAGTAAAAGGCGCGCCCCTCCCTCGCCACGACAGGAGTGAATTGGCAACGCTATGACTACCATTCACACCATCGTGAATCACACTCGCATCTGTTTGGGATCTGTGCATAATGATGAACCTGCAAAGGCTCTGCAACCATCGTGCCCGAAGTCTTCATCAGCTACCGCCAGACCAGCGACACCGAGCGCCAGCGCGTCCGGGCTTTCGCCGAGCGGCTGAGGTCCAGCGGCATCCGCGTGATTCTCGATCAGTTCTTTCTCGAGGATCACCCCGGCGGCCCGAACGATGGCTGGGACAAGTGGAGCAGTGACCGCGCTCTACAAACCAGCCACGTCATCATCATCGGCAGCGAGTCGTGGTTTCAGTGCTTCGACAAAATCCAGCCCCCCGGCACCGGCCTCGGAGCCGCCTGCGAAGCCGACGACATCCGCCACCGCGTCTATGAAGCCAACGGCCTCGTCGAGACCATCCGCGTCGTCTTGTTCGACGACGCCGACTCGAAGCACATCTCCCCCAAGCTCAAGCGCTACCACCGCTTCCACGCCGAGCGTGACTTCGACAACATCCTCCGCTGGCTCAAAACCGATTCGACAAAGGATTGCGGACAAAGGAATCAAAACCCCGCTTCCCATTCCTCTGTCCGCATTCCTCTGTCGAATCCCCGCTCCAACCTCCCCACCATCCAGCGCTTCTTCGGTCGCGACACCGAACTCGCCAAACTCCTCCCAGACCTCCATCCCGACGCCACAGGCTGGGGAGCGCTCATTGATGGCCCTGGCGGCATGGGGAAGACCAGCCTCGCCATCCGCGCCGCCGAGCTGGCCGCGCCCGGGCACTACGACGACATCGTCTTCCTCTCCGCCAAGCAGACCGCCATGGACCCGCATGGCCCGCACGACGAAAGCCCCTTCGCCGTCAGCGGCTTCACCAGGGACCCTGGACAGACACCAATGGCCGAAGATGCGCCGGTATTTGAGCATCTGGCGAGGCGTGACGAAGGCGCATATCCGCAGCG
>JADZAX010000489.1 GCA_020852405.1 Verrucomicrobiales bacterium | reverse complement strand
TTCGGTCTTTCTCCCCAACCGGGTCGGGGCCCTGCTCTCCATCGTAAAACTGCTCCAGGACCGCTCCATCGCAGTGCTGGGTATCAGCGTGCAGGACTCGGTGGATGTCACTTTGGTTCGACTGGTTACGTCCGATCCCGATTCGGTGGCCGCCGTGTTCATGGAACGCGGGATCGCTTATGCTTCGGCGGACCTTTTGGTCGCTGAATTGAAAGAAGGAGCGGACAGTCTTCCCAGCTGTCTTGAGGTCCTGCTGGAGGCAGAGACCAACATCCACTTTATCTACCCTCTTCTGAACCGCCCCAATGGTCGGGCCGCGATTGCCCTATATCTTGAGGACAATTTTTTTGGCCGGTCGGTGCTGGTCAGAAATGGAATCAAGATTCTCTGCCAAGAGGATCTCAGCCGCTGATTCATCCGTCCGAGACCGGAACCCCCGAGGCCCTGAGCAGCGTCTCATGGACCGCGATGTCATGATCCGCGTTCCACGCGAGAGATTTCCCGCCATGCACCACCTTGGCCAGATCGGTGAAGTCTCCATCGTAGCGGCCACCGGGCAGTGGGCATTGAATCTCGTGGATACCCTTGGCATAAACACCAGCATCATGGTCGAGTGACAACCGGACTTTGCCCGATTCCAATGGAGCAATCTCGAAAGTGCCTTTGCTACCTGTGACCATGAACCGCCTGCGCGGGCCACCGAAAGGATCCGCATGGTTGCAGCGGATCGTGACGAGCGCTTTCGGATAGGCCAGAACCGCGAGTTGATTATCGGCAAACGAATCTTCCGGAGCCCTGGTCCGCCGGTTTTGGCTGATCACCTGATCCGGCGGTCCCAAAAGGGTCAACACCGCATCGATGAGGTGACCAGCCAGTTCAAACATCCCGCCACCCTGGAGTCGTCCGAGTTCCACACGCATGCCGACGGAGGCGAGCTTGCCCATCGAGGCATCGATCTCCAAGATATCGCCCAACCAGCCTTCCTTGTGGGCCTTGAAAAGCAGTTCGAAGGCCGGATTGTAACGCAGCATGTATCCCATCTGCACTGTCAGCCCAGCCTGCTCGGCCATTCGCCGCATTTTGCGAAAAGCAGCGTGATCTTCCCAGCCGGGTTTGTCCAAATGCACGTGCTTTCCCGCTGCCAAAACTCGGGTGGCAGTGGCTTCAAGGTTTTCCATCCGGGTTTCAACGGCGACCATTTTCAGGCCGGGGACAGCGAGGAGTTCAGCCTCGGTCATCCAGGGCAAACCTTCGTAAACCTTCCCAGGGGAAACGTTCGCGCGACTTTGGACATCCGGCTCGACGACGCCCACCACCCGGAAGAGGTCGTTCAATTTGCGCATCGCTTCCATCTTCCCTGCCGCATGGGGGTGACGCACACCGATCTGGCCGGCCAGGATGGGAGTTTCCCCTGCATGGGAATTCCGCAGGGGAATTCCGGCCGCTCCAAGCACGGCTAGAAAACGGCGACGGGATGGAGCGGGAAAGGCAGTCATAAAAGAAGGCAGATCGAGATCTGCCGGAAGTATAAAGAAAAGGTCAGCCTCCCGGCAATCTTATTGCCCGCAAGTTTTCCCAGAAGCCCCCCGTTGGCAAAACAGAAGAAATGGCAGTCCATTACGGAATCAAGAACCGCCTTCCAACTCGCCCTGCAATGCTTCGATCTGTTTTTCCAAAGCAGCAACGCGGTCGAAAAGCCGGCCGAGCTTCTTGAGGTGCATTTTTGTGCGAAGATCATCTTTCATGGGTTTGGCAGGATACCCGAAATAAGTACCTCCAGGGCCGAGATCAGAAATCACCCGAGCCCCCCCCGCGACCATGACTCCTTCACGGAGCTGCAAGTGCCCTGCAACTCCGGCTTTGGCTCCCACTGTCACATGGTCGCTGAGACGGGTGCTGCCACTGATCCCGACTTGGGCGACTAAAAGGCAATGCTTTCCCACAATCACGTTGTGGGCGACCTGGACCAAATTGTCGATTTTGGTCCCGGATCCGATTACCGTTTCGCCAAACCTGGCACGATCAATGGTTGAATTGGCTCCCACCTCAACATCATCTTCGAGACGGACAATCCCCATTTGTTCTATCTTGCGGTGCTGACCCTCCACGAATTGGAAGCCGTAACCATCACCACCGATCACCACGCCACTGTGCAGCACCACGCGGTCTCCGAGGATGGACCCTTCCCGCAGGGTCACATTGGCGGCAATTTCACAGTCAGATCCAATCACAGAGCGTTCTCCCACCACCGAGCAAGGACCAATGCGGGTCCCCGGTCCAATCCGGCAGCCATCACCGATCACCGCATTGGCCCCGATCATGACAGCATCAGAATCCAACTCGACCCCCTCCCCCAGCACGGCGGAAGGGTGGACTCCGGGACGGAACAGAGGTTTGGGAACCGCATACTTCCGGACCACCGCATCAAACCCAATCACCGCATTGGGTACTAGGATCAAGGCTACCCCCTCGGGGGCATTCACCGGTTCCGTGCCCACAAGCACGACCCCGGCCTTGGTGGAGGCCAGGTCCTTGGCGTAGCGCTCGTTCCCAAAAAAGCTGATGTCGCCGGGACGGGCCTCCTTCAGGCCGCAAAAGCCGTCGTAAACAACAGAGACATCGCCCCGGAGAATTTCCCCTTGGACGAGATCCGCCAATTCCTTGAGAGTGATTCGCACCGCGCGCCGCCCAGCAAGGAAATAATCAAGGCACAGCCGGAGCAGATTTCGGCGTGGCCGGGGGAGAGGCGGTTGGGGCGCTGTCCGGTGACGGCGCAGGCTGGCCTTCGTTCAAGGTGCCAACCACATCCTTGGTCAGATCCAGAACAGCCGGTCCAATGTAGACAATAGCCTTGTTGGACTTGGGAAGGAAAGAACTGTCATAGACGAGATCGATGGCTTGTGCGACGGACACTTTGTTGATCACCGCCCGGATTTCAGCCACCAGGGTCAGTTCCATGGTCTGACGCATTTTGTAAAGTTCCGCCTGCAATTTGGAACTTTGTTCTTCAAGCGCTGTGCGTTTCGCACCCAACTCCGCAAAGAGAGCCTGAGCTTCGGCCTGCGCTCCCTTACGGACTTCCATGCTCAGGGAAGTGTCCTGAATTTTGCCTTCCAAAGGTTTCAATTTGTTCGCCAGATTGTCCATGTCCTGCTTGATCTGATCCAGCGGGGCGGTTTTGGTTTTGGCCTCCTCGTTGATCTTGTCAATCTCTGTCTTGGTCTTGTGATACTGGTTGATGCATTCCTGCATGTCGATCACAGCGATCTTTTGAGCATGGGCCGGAATGGCGGCCACCAAGGTCGCCAACGCAAGGAAGGAGGGCAATAAGCGGAAAAAGGTCATGGCAAATTTAGGAGGTTCGTCTTGGGTTGGAAGGGCGGCCAAGTTAAGGGCCCGGGAGGGAATTTCAACTGAAAGAAACAGTAGGAAGCGGCAAGCCCCTTCAGACAAGGGAGGGGTTATTTCGAATTGAGGACTTTGATGACTTCGTCGGTGAGATCGATCACTTTGGGACTGATGTAGACGATGGCCTTGTTGGACTTGGGTAAAAATGATTTGTCGTAAACAATCCCCAAGGATTGCTCTGTGGCGATTTGTTGAACGACCGCACGTACTTCACTCAGGATTCCCTCAGCCATGGCGTCCTGGGCGGCAACCATTTCTGTTTGAACCTTTTCGACCCCTTTCTTGAGCCCTTCCTGCTTCACTCGCATTTCTTTGAAGACGCGCTCCAATTCTGACCGGGCCTCCTCTCGTTGATCCTTGCTAAAGGACGTGTCATTCATTCTGGAATCGAGAATCTTCAGTTTGCCCCCCATAGCCTCGATGTCCTGGCGTTCCTGCTCCAGCGGGGAGGATTTTTCCTTGGAGAGAGCTTCCAACCGTTCCCGTTCACTGGCAGTTTTGCGGTACTGGTCGACACAGGAGGCAATGTCCACGACAACCAGTCCTTTGGATTCCTGCGCGCACAAGGTGCAGACACCGAAGAACATGACGGTGCTGAGCAACGGGACAAAAGACGATCGGATCATGGTCGCAACGGGATGTAAATGTACCATCGAGGTTTGAGGGCACTGTCCAGACAGGGCTCCTGTCTTACGCAAAACGGGCGACCTCGTCATCCGAAAGCCGCCCGTATTGAAATAAAGATACCCGCAGGTTTTAAAACTGGGCGCCGATCGTGAAGTTGAACCGGCCCGAGGAATCGTTAAAGGTGTCGCTCTGCATCGGGATGGCGTAATCCAGTTTAATTGGTGCAGGACCAAGAAGGAAGAGGCGCAGACCAATACCGTAATCGGAGTTCGTGCCGCCGCCAAAGGTGCCAGGACCACCGCTGACCTGACCCACGTCATAGAAGGCAGCGAAACGAACCTTGTCAATGACAGGCACGGTCGCTTCCGCCGTGATGAACCAAGATTCATCGCCACCAAGAGGCTCACCAGTTTCATCCTTGGGACCCACATCGCGGTAGTGGAAGCCACGGAGATCATTGGCCCCACCCAAGAAGGCTCTCTTGAAGATTGGAGTGTCGTTGTTCACAAACTTGGCCTCACCGTAGACGCTCACAATGATGTCCGCAGGCAATGTCACATACTGCGCGGCTTCTAAATTCAGCGTGTTGGTGTCAAGATCGCCAAAAGATTGCTCCACACCAGCCAACAACTTGTGACCGCTGCGAGGAAGGAAGAGGCTGTCCCGGGTATCGTGAGCCATTTCAACCGAGATGGAAGTATCCAAATAGCTTCCATCCTCGGCAAGGATCGATTCGGAGGCATTAGGATCAGCATCGATCTTGACCTGTTGACCACGGAACTCGGTGCGCCCCCAAAGCGAATCGGTGAAAGATTTGCGGAATCCAAAAGAACCACCGTACTGAGTCTGGTCGTAGAAATCACTGAGGAAGTTCAAGTCGCGGTAAAAAGCCTCCACGGTAAGAGCGATCGGGCGGTCCAAGAACCACGGCTCCGTCCAACTGATGACAGCATCTTTGCGCTGCGAACCGCCACGCACGCTGACCCGGAAACGCTGACCACCACCAGTGAAGCCTCCGTTGCGATTCCAAAGATCAAAGTTGGACTGGGTCAACTCCACAAAGCCCACCAAGTTGTCAATGGAACTGAATCCGGCACCCAGATTGATGGTTCCGGTCGGTTTTTCCGACACCTGAATGAGCAGATCTTTCTCATTCATATAGCTGGCCTCAACCGGCATCACGTCAACGCTGGAGAAATAGTTCATGTTCATGAGGCGCTTTTGAGCGGCCTCCACCTTGGCAGTGTTGAAATCTTCACCGGGGCTCACACTCAACTCACGGCGAATGACTTCATCCAGAGTTTTGGTATTCCCTTCAATGTGGATCTCCCGAACCTTGAAGCGCTGGCCTTCGCTCACCTGAAGAACGATGTCGACCTGATTGCCGCCCGAAGGATCAAGCCGGGGCACGGCAACAGCATCCGCGTAACCCTGGACGCCATACTGATCCTGAATCAAACGAATGTCTTCCCGGAGAGCTTCCCCGGAGTAGATCGAACCCGCCTTGGTCCGAAGATAAGGATTGATCTCGGAGTCGTAGGACAGAACACGGATCCCCTCAATCTTCAGAGCTCCGACATGATAAGGCTGGCCTTCATCAATCGTGATCACCAAATCCACGTTCTTCTCATCGGCACGCACCCGGCTGGCATTCAGGACGCGGGCATTCAAATACCCGTGGTCGCGGTAGAAATTCTCAATGGCGCGGATGTCGCTTTCCAGCGAATTGGCATCAGTCTGACCCTTTTTGGAGAAGATGTTGAGCAACCCCTTTTCCTTTTGGGACATCTGCTTGCGCAACTCTTCCGCACCGAAGGCCTTGTTCCCGACAAACGTCACTTTGCGAAGCACCCCGCGCCCCCCCTCGGAGACCGTGTAGGTCACGTCCGAGAATCCTTGCGCATTGGGAGCGCCCACATTGTAGGAAACAGTGGTTTCAGGATAACCCCTCTTGGTGTACTTTTTCTGAATTCCGTCACGCCCCTTGCGAAGAGCCTCCTCATCAATGGAGTCCCCGGACTTCAGATCAACTTCCCCACGGAGGTCAGTGGAAGCCAGCACCGAGTTGCCACGAAAAAGAATGTTCCCCATCGCGGAACGGGTCTGAACCTTAAAAACAAGCCTCACCCCACCGCCGACCGGCTCAGAGAAAATCGATGCATTCTCCACATCGCCGCTTTTGAAAAGGCTCTTCAAATCCTCATCCAGCTTAGCCTGGGAAACCCGATCTCCAACCTTGGTGGAAACGTGAGAAAGAATGCGCTCCTTAGAAACCGCCGCTGAACCGATGTATTGCACATCAATCTGCCGAACGGCCTGCCCTTCCTCTTGGGACACCCCCTGAGAGGCCCAGCCAAACACCCCGACAATCAGGGAAAACAGGCAATGAAATGTGGATCTGAGTCGGCTTGAGGGATGGCGATTCATGTGGATTGGTTCGAAAATTGGAAAGCGGCAAACAGCTCTGCCTGGACATGTTCCTCTATGCAAAAGAAGTATCTTCGAGTCAAGAAGTAAAAATGCAACCTGAGAGTGAAAGTAATTCAGTAATCTTAAGGGTTTTCGGGGGGTCTGGGAGCCTTCCGCTTGCTGGATCAATGCCATGCAATTTTGTTGCCAGATGACGCGTTGAAAATTGTTTGGAAAAAAAGTTCATTCGACTGTTGCGATATTTTGGGTATTTTAACAAAATAGCGACACACTCTGAAGCGATTTTCGGTTTCGTGCTGTTTGGCGGTGCAACATCCTGAAAACGGTCATTTTTCGCTACCGCCAGCCCATCTCCATCGCGAGTCTTTTCCGTGAGCGACCCCTTCATTCAAGGCAAGGCTGAGGAGCCCACAACGGACTTCGATGTCTCCTTGCGCCCCCCGGACTTCGATGAATTCTGCGGTCAGGCGAAAGTCAAGGAGCGGCTGATGCTGATGATCGAAGCGGCCCGGCAACGTGGCGATGCTTTGGACCACGTTTTGCTGAGTGGGCCACCGGGACTTGGCAAGACCACACTGGCCCACATTTTGTGCCGTGCCTTCGGGAGCGAAATTCATTGCACAAGCGGCCCACAAATCGAGAAGGCGGGGGAACTGGCAGGCATCCTGACCAACCTGAAACACGGAGATTTCCTCTTCATCGATGAGATTCACCGTCTCCATCCGGCCATTGAAGAATACCTCTATCCCGCCATGGAGGATTACAAACTGGACATCATCATCGATCAGGGACCCAACGCCCGCTCGATCACCCTTTCCCTGCCAAAGTTCACCCTGGTGGGCGCGACCACTCGGGCCGGCATGCTGACCGCTCCGCTGCGTTCCCGCTTCGGCATGACCAACCGTCTCGATTACTACACCACCAGCGAACTGACCCGCATCATCCAGCGTTCCGCAGGTTTGCTGGGCGTCCAGGTGGAACCTGACGGGGCCCGGGAAGTGGCTTCGCGCTCCCGGGGGACGCCCCGGATCGCCAACAATCTGCTGCGGTGGGTCCGGGATTTTGCCCAGGTGAGGGCTGACAACCTGATTTCCGCAGAAGTTGCCGATCGGGCGCTGGGCATGTTGGAAATCGACAAGGACGGCCTCGATGAAATGGACAAACGCATCCTCGAGGCCGTGATCTTCAAATTTGCAGGAGGCCCCGTCGGACTGGGCTCTCTCGCCGTTGCCGTTGGAGAGGATGAAGCGACTCTGGAGGATGTTTACGAGCCCTATCTCATCATGCAGGGCTATCTCAAACGCACGCCCCGCGGGCGGACCGCCCTGCTTGCCGCCTACCAAAAAGTAGGCGCGACTCCCCCAAAGGAAATCCAAGGAGACCTGTTCTGAGTTGAGCCCCACCTTCCCCACCCCGTCCAACCTGTTGCCGCCATGTCCGAGTTTTTCGCCCAACTGGAAAAGCTGCTCCAAGCGCTCGCAGATCCTGAATATCAATTCCTCGTTCTGGAGCCCCTGCTCTTCTGGTTGGTTGCCGCCGGAGCGGTCTGTTTCGGATACGCCTATTTCTCCAAGAAGGAGCGGCTCCAGATTGTCGGTCTCAGCTTCATCCTCGCCGGAGCCCTGGTGTTTCTCCCTTACCTGGGGGCGCGGAAGGCTTCCGCCCAGCGGATTGAACAGGTCTACAAACTTGAATCACCCTCCCGTTCCAAAAACTTTGCCGAAAACACCCGGCAACGTGAGGAGCAACGCTGGGTTTATCTGATGCTCGCAGGCGTGGCCGCCGGAGCCATCTTGGTGGGACCGACACGCAACCGGCTGGGATTCGCCCTCGGGGTTGCCTCCATGGTGCTGGGCATCTATACCATGGAACGCAGTCTGTGGATGAACTATCAGGACGCGCTGGCCTTCCATCCAAACCTGAAGAGCAATCACGCACCGGTGGCCTCGAAGCCAAAACCTCCGGTCGCTCCTGAGGTGAAACCCGCTCCGGCCAGCAAACCGTCACTGATGCCTGTCGCCAAGCCGGTCGCGGTGGGAGAGTCGGAGACGCCCCGTATACGTGAATTCCGTCCCCTGCCTTAACGGTCACCGGTGACAACCCGGGAAATAAAGTAGGGCGGGAGCGGGAATCGAACCCGCGAGCAGCGTGTGTGGCATTCCCCTTTCAGAGCCTGAGTGCTTGAGCCAGAAATGCCAACTCATCGGCAGACTCCTCAATCACTTTGTTGAGAGCGGTGCCAGCCCCGTGACCGGCGCTGGTTTCGATGCGGATGAGCACCGGTGGGCCATTGACGGCTTGGCACTCCTGCAGCCTCGCGGCAAACTTGAAACTGTGCGCCGGCACCACCCGGTCATCGTGATCGGCCGTCGTCACGAGCGTGGCAGGGTAGTGCGTCCCGGGCTTCAGATTATGCAGGGGTGAATAGGCAAAGAGGGCTTCGAACTCATCCGCATTCTCCGAACTTCCGAAATCACTCTTCCAGCCCCAGCCTATCGTGAAGCGATGAAAGCGCAGCATATCCATCACTCCCACTGAGGGGAGAGCGGCGGCATATAAGTCAGGACGCTGCGTCATGCAGGCGCCGACGAGGAGTCCGCCGTTACTTGCCCCCTGAATGGCCAGTTTCGAGGATGATGTGTAGCCTTTTGAAATGAGCCACTCGGCGGCAGCGATGAAGTCGTCGAAGACATTCTGCTTTTTGAGCTTGATGCCCGCGTTGTGCCAGTCCGCGCCATACTCGCCACCACCGCGGAGATTTGGCATCGCATAGACACCGCCCATTTCCAACCACACGGCCCGCTGCATGGAGAAATCCGGAGTCAGGCTAATCTCGAATCCCCCATATCCATAGAGCAGGAGAGGGTGACTTCCGTCCAGAACTATCCCCCGCTTGTGGACGATGAACATGGGAACACGCGTGCCATCCTTGCTCGAAAAGAAAACCTGTTCCGTCTCGTAGTCGTTCCCCTCGAATTCCACCTTCGACTTGCGCCAAATTTTGGTCTCGCC
>JADZAX010000488.1 GCA_020852405.1 Verrucomicrobiales bacterium | reverse complement strand
GACACGAAGACATTTGCGGCTTCAGTGCTCCCCCACTTCGCCCCCTTCGGGCAGCCTGCCGGCTGGCTGACTCGGAGCGCCCGCCGCGCTCCTCGGCTCGACGACGGAGATTTACCTGCATGTGGCACCCGGGGCGAACGGGCTCGGGGTGGTGAGCCCGCTGGATGTGCCGACGGCTGTGTTTTGAAGCGGCACCCCCATGAACCTAAACCCGGGTTTCAAGTTTCACGTTCCAAGGTCTCTGAACCAGGGTGTTAGACCTCTTGCCAAAAATCTTTGCCGGGAAAAGTTTTTTTGATGCTGGGGATTTGCCCGCTTCGCTCGGACCTCGCATCAAGATCGGCCAAAATGACTGATAGATGGCATGGGGTTGTCAGACGTGGGTGCAACCCGCCAACCTGACAACCGATGAATGCCCATACAAAATCCAATCCTACCGAACACCACGCCACCATCAAGCTCGGCATCGTCGCCCACGCCAAGTGGTTCTCCGTCGATCGCCAGCGCAACGGGGCCACTCCTCTGCCGACCCAGATGATGATCATCGACGGCCTGCCGCGCTTCGTCGCCAAGCAGCGGCGCCTCGCCCGAGAGGGCTACACCTGCTACCAGGCGGGGGTCTTCGGCTACCACCTCCGAGGAAGGTTCGCCGCGATGGGCGTGATCTGAGGCCGATGGCGGGCCACCACATTCGGCAAAAGTAAGAATGGTCACAAATGCGAGGGCGAGTTTCATTGTTTTCATTTGGATCCTTCTTGGGTTTTCGCGCGCACGAGCCACGCCGAACAACGAGATCATTCTAAGCCTGACCGGGGGCGCGCTCCGAATTCTGGGTTGGTGGTTGAATGATCATGACGGATGGAACTCCCAGCGGTTCAGGCGTTAGGATCGACGTCTTCGGCATTTCTGGTTGAAGTGCTGACTGGCCACAGATTTCCGGTAATCTCTGGATATAGAGGCCAATCGATGTGCCAAGCAGCGCCGCCATCTTCTCTGTGGATTAGCAATCGACCTTCTGATTCCGTTAGTCTCAACGAAGGCCAGTCGGTTGTATATCCTACCTTATCAGATTCCGGAGCATCAATCTGCTCAAAAGTAATGTCTATCAGGGAATCTCCTTCAAACCGATAAGAGCCGTGCGCGAAAACGAAGTTGTATCCGAGTGTGTCCAGTTTCACCCTTCGATCCTTTTGAAAGGTCAACCGGAAATGAGCTCCACCATTGTGCTCCATGCCATTCCAGCCGTAGAAAGTGACCTCACCACTCTCTTCAATCAATCCTTCAAGACGAACTGTAGGAGAGACCTTAACCTCATCGACCACAGGAGGCGCGGATTCACGGCATCCACTGTTGATGAGTAATGCGCAGATTAATATTGACCGCGTCTTCACTTTATTGGCCGAAACGAGATCATAATCAGGGTGTGGATTTTTCTCAACAGCTTTATATCCGACAGAGGGTGTGGGTTTTTCACGGATTCCTAACAAAACTAGATTTGCCTGTGGCCGCAAACCGGCGGGTTGATGCGCGTAGGGGCGTCCTATTCGACAGGATCTGTTGGTTGGTAATCGACTACGCGCAGAAACCGACTTGTCGGAGAGGAACGGAAATCCCGAAAAACCGACCAAACGGAAAGACTGCTTCCTGGCTGAAAACTCATGGGTGATGATGGCTTTCCCGTCCGGTCGGCGCACGGGAACGGGATCTCATCACGGCGTTGCGGAAGGGGGCCACTATGAGGGCGTGAGAACTCGAGGCGAACGGAATGCGCCTCGGGGCTGCGGGAACGCAAGCCCGTGCAGCTGGCTTGGTGCCGTCGCCCTGGATGGCTCCCGGAAGAACACGCTGGGGCGCGCGGCGCGATCCCATCAGGCCGGTCGGCGTGGCCTATCTCTGGGGCCGCGAGGTCTGCGGTGCTGATCTTCCGAAGCCAAGGTTGAGCAGAGCGGTCTCAGAACTCGTAGCCGAGCTTGACACTGCCGAAGTGGGCGCTGGCGCCGTCACGAGCGAACTGGCCCTGGTAATCTAACTTCAGGTTGGCCCCGCAATCCAGATCGAACCGCAGACCGGCGCCCAGCTCCAGCCAATCCTGGCCGGGATGGGCTCCGTCCCGGGAGGCGCCGAAGCCCCCGAGGCGGGCCGCCCGGTTGCCCTGGATGAGGAGGAAGGGGGACTGGACGAGGGAGGCGCTCACGAGGTCGGCCTCGGGCATGAACTCATGCGCCCAGCCGGCGCGGAACTGCGCCGTCATCCGGCCGAGGAACCCCGCGTCGCTGAGGTGCGAGACCGACCAGCCGAGGCGGCCGGTCATGCTCTCGAAGTTGTCATCGGGATAGAGCAGGTTGGCGGAGCCGCCACCGTGCTCGGTGTAGCCGTTGATGCCGCCGGTGGCATAGTCGAGACCGCCCTGGGGACCGGTCACGATCTGCCGGCCGAGGGCGAAGTTGTGGCCGAGGTTGACCGCGAGGTTGTGCGAGTAGCTCTCGGTGTCGCCGAGGGCGCGGCTCCCGAGGAGGGTGTTGCGGCTGATCTCGTTGTCATAGTTGCCATAGGCGTAGAGGACATCGGCCCAGGTATTGCCGGCAAACGCGGTGAGATAGCCGGAGAGGAGCGAGCCTTCGAGATCGATCCCGCCGAGGTTGCCGGTCAGCTCGGTGTTGCTTTCGAGGCGGGACCAAGCGGCGCCGACGGCGAGCCAGTCGGTCAGGAGATACTCGACGCCGACGGTGGCGGCGTAGGAATCGGTGTCAAAGGCCTTGGAGACCTGGGAGAGGTTGTCCTGGTCGTAGTAGCCGTAGTCAAAGGCGGTGATGATTTGCCAGCGTTTGACGGGTTCGAAGACGATCTTGCCGTCGGCGACGGGATCCTTGCCGGAGGAGGCGGCGGCGGGCGGTGCCGGGGCGACGGGTGTGGCGGAGGCGAAAGGCTGGGCGGCGGAGGCGAGGGGGCCGCCGAGGAGGGCGACGGGGGATCCAAACCAGAGGGCCTGCTGGCCCTGGTTGAGGGTGTTGGCGACCTCGACCTCGCCGGCATCGCGCAGGCCGAGGGCGACGCGGGAGTCGATGCCCTGGTTGGCATTGAAGGCGATGAAATTGGCGAGGGTGCGGTCGGCGGCGCCGGACTCGAGAGTGGAGGTCACGCCGTTGGCCGTCTGGGAGGCGAGATGAGTGTGGGCGCGAAAGAGCCGGTCATTGAGATCGCGGAGGGCGCCGGCAGGGGCGTTTTGGACGAGGGAACGCTGGGCCAGCGCGGTGGAGAGGCCGGTGGTGAGCAGGGAGTGGATCGCCCCGACGTCGGTCAGGAGGACGGGCTGCGGGGCGGGCTGCGGGGCGGGAGTGGAACTGGAAATTGGCAAAGCTACCGCTTCCGGACCGAAGACAAACAACCAACCGTCATTCGAAGGGAAGGACAGGCCCACAAGGGACAAAAACGATGAGAACGAAATGGGCAAGGCCCCAACCCCATCAACCACGGAAAGCGTCTGAGGACCGCCGGTTACGGGGTCGACTCCGGCACCACCAGTTGTTCGCAGCGGAACAAAAGTCCCAAG
Source organism: Verrucomicrobiales bacterium (assembly GCA_020852405.1). Taxonomy (GTDB): domain Bacteria; phylum Verrucomicrobiota; class Verrucomicrobiia; order Verrucomicrobiales; family DEV007; genus JACKQE01. Next base: position 1,396 of record JADZAX010000488.1, on the reverse strand, counting down.
GCCACTAAAGTCAAAGGTATACTGCGAAAACTCAATATTTCCAAAACCGGTAACGTTCAGCGTAATGGGGTCGAGGAGGTTTCCATTACCCAGGCAGAGAATCCCACCAAACCGGATGGGATGAAGTCCCTGAGGTCACGGTTGTCGGCACCGCCATCGGGACCGATGAAACCAAGAAACGAGGTGCCGGAACCCGAGTCATTGTCAATAATGCCGCTACCCGAGGCGGATATCGAGGTTGTTCCGCCACCTCCATCAGTAAAACGGATCGTGACCTGTGCAGACACTTGGGAAACTGCTAGCAAAACCAGGGAGAATACAAGCCCGATCGGGAGGACGCATACCTGTTCTAATCCTCGCAGCAACCGAATCTTCCACCGGTGGTCGTCCGCTTCGCTCAAGGCCTTCCCCTTGTTGCCTGCAACCCAAAGTTGCCCGTCAAGTCCCATGCTGGGAGGGACCTTGCGGGCGCTTTTTTCAACACTGCCGCCATTTCGGCGGGACTGTGTCGGAAAAAACCTTGTCTGGAGCATCTGAATGAGACGAGCCCAAATGAAGGTCTCAGGCAGGGGAGCGGATGGGTTTTGCATGGGTCGTTTTCTGGTCCGGGTTGCGAAACATCTCGCGATCGCCGCCGGGTTTGTCAATCCCATTTCACGGAAATTAGACGCCCATTCCAGAAGGGTAAAAGGCACTCTGCTCTGTAATCCTTACTAGGTTTCTTCAGGCATTTGTAGTCACCTTTTCAGCTCCCGCCGGCAATCATCTGACGACTTTCCAGACCAGATGTCTGATGAATTCGACGAAGGGAGTGCCGGGAGGCTGCCCGGGGGCCCGTTCGGCAGGGCGGAGACGACCAGACTGGAGAAATTTGGATCACGAGCCGATCCCGTCGAGCCATTGATTGGCGGCGACCACGGCGGAGTCCTCGGGTTCGCGAAGGGTCTCATGGTGCAGTCCGGGGAGGAGGGCGTAGCGTTTCCGCGCCGCCGGAACCCGTTCGAACCAGGATTCAGAGAACCGTGGCGGGCAGATCACATCGGCCGAGCCCTGGGTGAGGAGCAGGGCGGTGGGATCGGTGATGGCGTCGGCGCATTCCCCGATGGTTGCGCCATGGCGGATCAGATCCGCCCCGAAACCGAGGCTGATGTGGTGGTGGCAGTGGGCGAAGCGTTTCCTGAGTTGCTCCGGGGTGCCGGTGATCCGGAAGCACTCGGGTGGGCGGACCCCGGTGTCGACGGTGAACCGCGGCAGGAGTCGCGCGACGATCGGTGCGGCGGCCACCTTGAAGGCTGATTGGCGCCAGGTCGGCACGAGGAGCGGGGAACTGAGCCAAAGCCAGGGGATCCTGCCGGGGCCCCGGAGGCGGAGGTACTGGAGAAGGATCAAGGCGCCG
>JADZAX010000487.1 GCA_020852405.1 Verrucomicrobiales bacterium | reverse complement strand
GCCTTCTCCGGGATAACCGCCGGGATGGACGCGAGTTCGGCGGGCGTCGGTTGCCGATCGGAGGCGGTGAAGACCTGAGCATCTGCGGTCGCCAGGGAGAATGAGGCCAGGAGGGTGGGAACGGCGAAACGAGTCATGGTGTTGGGGGTTGGCGATGCGATGCTTGGGCGTCCAGTTCAGCCAGCGTCAGTCGGATGCTCACGATATAGGGCGGTTGGGCGGCTTCCCAATGACCGTAGGTTGTGGTGACCAGCGTGCCGTCGGGCAACACCTCAACGCCTGGATAGGCACAATCCCAAGCATGCTGATTGTCCATGAGCCGTACCCGATACTGGCCGGGTTTTCCGGCTTCGAGGTCCTCGAATCGCCCGACCCAGGCAACCCAATCACCTCGGGTCGATGACCCATGGGCCATATCGCGAAATGAAACAAACAGCCGACCGTCCGGGGCGTATCGGGCGGTGTGCCGGTCTCCGGTCAGAGCCGAAGGAAGCTCCCGCGGCGCGGACCAGGATTTTCCCTGATCGTCCGAAATGAGCATGTGCGCGTTCTTCCTCCGGGAATTCTCCCGGAGCAGAAGGGCAATCCGCCTGCCGTCCGGTGAACGCACCACCCCTGGCTCACAGAGATGAACTTCGCTCGAGGATTGGATCTCCCGGGGTTGGCTCCAACTCACCCCTCCATCCCCGGATTCGACCTGATAAAGGTGGAATACGGGGGGCTGCTCGGCCCGGGAATCCGTGCGAATGAATCGGCCATCGTCGTGAAACCACGCAAGGTATCGCCCGGGCCATCCAGAGACGGATTCCAGGGAACTCATCACGACGATGCCTCCCCAATTCCCGGCGGGCTGAAGAGGACTCCAAGTCATTCCGTCGTCTTCGGAGACCGCCAGACGGGCGGGATGGAGGCCGGACCAAACAATGAGGCGACTTCGCCCCCTGGCATCGATCACCCGGTGGAGGGTCGGAGTCTCTTGGGACGTTGCCCAATTCTCCGGTACGGTGCATCGCGCACTCCAGGAGCGGCCACCATCGGTGCTGCGCTTGAGGCAGATGGCACCTTTGCCGTGACCACGCGGATAGACGCAGAGGATCGTGTGGCCATCCTCCAGCAAGACCGTGGAGGGATGGCCAAGGTACTGTCCCGGTTCGCGGTCAACGAGAGTCTGCCGGGACGTATCGGCGGAAAGATCCAGATGGCGCTGAGCGCTCGCCGGCGCTTCCAGCGCCATGAGCCACGTGGTGACCAACCATCCGAAAACGATGCGAACCGCAACGGCAGCGGGCCCCCGCGTCGCGGCTCGAATTGCCCCGAATGGGTCGCCGTTCGTCCTACCATCCCGGGCCTGCAAGGCTTCGAAGGGGGAGAGGGTGGAGCAGGATGGCATGCGGATATCTCAGGGCGCCATGGGGCTCCAAAGCAAACCGGATCTCGTATCCGCCGCGAGGTGGGTTTGCCGGTGAATGGGGCGGATCCTTTCCCAGGGCGGCAATTGGAGCACCGTGGGTCGTTCGGTGGGAAAAGCGAGGTCTTGCGACCCAAGCAGCGTCTTCCGGTATTTCGGGCCATTTGAGGCCTTGGGTTGGAACGTCGGATATCCGACAACACTACCCACTCAGAAACCTAAGCTCGATTTAGGTCTGTAACTTGATCACTACGAATTCCTTAAGTGATTGCGTATGCGTACGTTCCTCATTGGGGTGTCCTGGATTGTGTCGGATTGCCTTACGGCTTGGAAGTCCCGCGGGGCGGCCTCCATCGAAGATTCAATCTTAACCGTCTCCAGTGCAGGGAGATGAATTTTGGGCTCTTCCAGCTGAAGCATGTGGCATGAGGTTTGCTCTAAAATGGAGTCTTTCGGTGCGTGGCGGCGCCTCCTCCCCTAACCCCCGCTCGCACCGGCTTGAGGGCAGGGCGAAAGCTCTGCCCTCTTTCTTTTGTTACGATTTCGGGCCCGGAAGGAAACTTTGGGAATCCTCGACCCAGGTTAATCCGGTAAGTGCTGAATTCTCGTTTGTTTCCCCTCCTTGGATTCCATCGGGCAGTTCTGTTTTTTGGACGGACACGGGAAGGACATTAGGAAAGTCGCTTACGGAATCTTGCGACGCGGAATTCGGGTAATGCAGCCGGATAGACGGCTGATTTGCCGGGGTTGGAAGGTGGTTGGATGAGAGAGGGATCGCAAGGTGGTGGCAAAGTGTGTCGGTTTTTGAGTGGAACATCCAAGGGCGTTTCTATCGATTAAGTCGTTGATGATAAATTGTCTAAAGCAGAATTCCGCTGGGAGTCTTTAGGGGTTTGTCGGAAAAGTTTACGATTTCATTTCTTGGCCGAATTGAGTTAACACCCTCTAGATGAATGGCTTAGTTGAATAGGCTTCGAAATGGAGAGGTCTGCGTGTCAGGGCTTTTTACGTTGGACGGGGGCAGGGGGTCTTGTTTGGAGTGTTTTTCGCGTTGCCCTGGATTGGCCTGGGTAGGGGTTTTGGGCGGTCTTGTTTTATAACTGTCGCATTATGAGGTGTTTAATGGCGTGACTGGCTTTGGGGGAGTTGGCTAGGTGTTCCCCGGGGGGCCGAATGCCCCAAGTGGCATGCCGAATGCTAGAATGTGGTAGGTCAATTTCGCTGTCCGCGAGATCACTGACCAAGAACTCAAAACCAAGAAGGTATGGAAAACATGAAAAAATTCGCGATTGCAGCGCTGCTCGCGGGCACCGTGCTCGTGCCTGTGACTGAGGCGGCTCAAGTGGTGTTCACCTCGCCGGCCTGGCGGGACGCCTCCTACGGCGGTGGGGAATTCGGAGCCGACATCCTCGGTTCTGGCAGCAACCCCGATTTCTACACGTTCTGCTTGGAGCGCAATGAAGGCCTGTCCTTCGGAGCCGCTTACGACTACACGACGAGCAACGCGGCCGAAGCCGGCGGTGTCGCCGGTGGAAATCCTGACCCGATCTCCCAGGGTACGGCGTTCCTGTACTCGGAATTCTCCGCGGGATCCCTGAGCGGCTACAGCTACGCGACCGGAAATCCGGTCGACAATGCAAATCGCGCCCTCAGCGGTCGCATTCTGCAGAACGCGATCTGGGCTCTTGAGCAAGAGCAGGCCGTCGACAACACGAATCCCTACATCCAACTCGTTGTTGCCACGTTCGGCAGCCTCGCGAGCGCGATGGCGGACAACAGCTCCTACGCGGTTGGCGTGTTGAATCCGACCAAAGTTGGCGGAAGCGTCACGGATCCTTTCTTCCGTCGTCAGAGCGTTCTGATCAACCTGCCTGACAATGGCATGGCCGTGATCATGCTCGGCGGAAGTCTGATGCTGCTCGGTGCAGCGCGCCGTCGCCTCGCCTAATTCAGGCGATTGACGTCGAAATCATCTCAGGAGAGGGGCGCTTAGGCGCCCCTCTTTTTTTTGCCTGGTGGAATGGATGCCTTTGGCGTCCAAGCACCTTTTCCAGTGTGAGACGCAGGGCAGTCCCCAGGCAGAGTCGGGTTGGAGGGACGTAGTCCCGCTTCGCGGCGCTCAAGGAAGGTGTTCGAAGGTCCGTGCGGCGTTGCGCAGGATGCCTTGGGGAGGGGCTGCAGGGGCGGAGACGCTTGGCCGGGAGACGACGGGGGAGACCGAGGGGAAGCGGCGGCGCACTGGGAGGAAGCG
>JADZAX010000486.1 GCA_020852405.1 Verrucomicrobiales bacterium | reverse complement strand
TCAATCCCATTCCTCCCTTATCGTGCGAATCAGTGTTGAGCTGTCTACCTGGTCACTCCATGCGCCGAATGCCGATTCTCTACCGACAGTTTCCAGCGTCCTCAACATTTCGGCGACCGCGCGCCGCACGGCTTCAGCTCTCGAAATTCCTTCGGTCTCGCAGATCTTCGAGAGGGCTGCAACCTGGTCATCAGGTAGGTCGATAATGGTTCTCATGATGACGGCATCATATATCAACTAATACTGCCGGTCAAGATCGAAAAGACGGTGCTAGACAACCCGCTACCCCTCAGGGCTCGAAAGCCCATCGCGCCAAGGTAAGCAATGGTTCATTGCCTGCCAACGGGTAGGACGCTTTCGCTGGTCGAATTGAAGGTGTCTGGGATCGAGTTTCATTCGGGGGAACTCCGGGGCGCTGGTGACTCGCATGCGATGGATGGAAAAGAAGCCACCCCTTTGGCGCCTCACCCGGCTGGCTCCGTTTGCGGTCCTCGATTCGTCCACGGCGCTACCCTGCTTTGGACGCGCTGCAATAATTCAACGAAGGGAAAGAATGAAGTCGGCACCGGAGAACTTGTGGAAGGAACGTGGCACGGGATCGCCAGCGTGGTTGGTGAGATCCAAGTGGTCGGCAGAGAGCGGGCGTTGGGCTTTGAGCCTGCCCAGGGTGGCTTGCGCAATAATCATCTGATCGCATTCGAAGATGTTTTGCCATCGGCAACGGTTGACAGGGATGGTGTCGCGATCTTAGCTTCACCCAAATGACCGCTTCGCCTTGCCGGGTTGAAGCGGCCACCAACACTGGAGCCCCTGATCGATGACAGCCATCGGTCGATGAATCAGGCATTTCATGACAACCAATGGGATCAAAGAGATCGTCCTTCGTTACGTTGATGCTTTCAACCGTGGAGACGTTGATGCAGTGTGCGCCTGCTTCGCACCCGGCGCCGTGGTGCAGGGCGTGCTTGGATGGGGAGAGATTCCCCAAGTGCGGCCGATCTGGGAAATGCTGGTGACGAGCTTCCAGATGCGCCTGCAGATCGAAGCGATTGTGGCGGAAGAAAGGATGGTCGCTGTGCGGTACACGGAAAGGGGGACCTTTGCCGGTCCGTTCCGCGAACATGCCCCAACAGGCAAGCAATATGAAGTGGTCGCGATGGAGTGGTTCCAGGTGGGCGATGGAGGAATCGAGCGACGTTGGGGGGCACGGGATTCAGCGGCGATTTTCAAGCAGGTTGGCATTCCTGTGGGCTAGGAGGGGAGCACTCACGCAGCGTCATCCCTGCGCCAGGAAGGAACCCGCGGCCGCTGCTCCTCAGGCGATGAACCAAAACCCAAGATGTCCGAATTGGATTCCGCCCTGTCACTGATCGTCCAGTCTCTGGGCAACGCCGATGTGGAGCCGTTGCACGGATATCTTCGCTCGGGAGGGAATCCGGACGTCCGCTTCCGAGGGAGGTGTTTTCTGCACTGGTGCGCCCAGGAATCGAGCGCGGAGGGAATCCGTTTGCTGGCGTCCGCCGGGGCGCGACCGGAGGAAGAGGACGAGCATGGCCACTTTCCGCTGTATCAGGCCGCGGCCGATGGTTCACTGGGGATTGTCCGGGTGATCGTGGAGGCGGGAGGCGTGGTCAACCACCGCACGCGTGCCGGAACCGCTCTGGGAATCGCCTGCGCCTGTGAACAGATCGATGTGGTCCGGTATTTGCGGACCGCCGGAGGGGATCCCCATCTGGCTGACGAGGAGGGGAGCAGCGCCTGGTTCCATGCGCTGGAATATGACTCGCCGGAACTCATCGAAGTCTGGCAACCAGCAGGCCCTCTCCCGGAGAAAGGCATTGGTTGAAATCTCCCGATCCCTGTGGTTGGCTGTGGTTTATGTGGATGCGCGAAGGTTTCAGGAACGGGCTGTGGGCGGGAGTGCTTTTGTTGGGACTCGGCTCGGCCCCGGCGCAGGCCAAGAAGGCCCTCCTCAAGCCGGTGTTTCAGGCCGGCCAGATCTACCGCTACTCCTCGACCACCGAGGTCACGATGCGTCTGCCGACTGAAACAGGCGCGGAAACCGCGGAACGGCGCGTCACCATGGAGCAGATCGCCCGGCTGGAAGTACGGACCGGAACGACCGAGGGGGAGGTCGAGATCACGGCGAGCACCGAGGCGCTCAAGGTCCACATCAGCGGCGGCGGGGAAACCCTCGCGTTTGACTCCACGGACAAAACCACGCCTCCGACGCCCCTCGGAGCCCATTTCGCGGCCGCCGAGCACCGCCGGTTGCGCCTGCTGCTGGGGGCGGATGGCAAAGTGCGGCGGGCCGAGGAATTCGGGGATGCGGCGCCGGTTTCCGTGATCGCGGGGTTGCCGCAGTTCGGGCCGGACGAGTTGAAGCAGATCATCCTCTCCGCGGTGGCTCCATTCTCCACCGATGCGGTGGAAGAAGGCGACCGGTGGAAACTGAAAGGCCGCCGCAGCCTGGGGGATCTCGGGGAGATGGATTTCAATCTGTCTTACCGGTTTGCGGACACCGCCTTTGACGAGGGGGAGAAATGCGCCGTGGTGACCTTCACCGGGGGACTCACCGGGGATCTCGCCGTTGGCGGGGAAGCTCCGGCCACCCCCGAGGAGAAGACTCCGCCCGCGAAAGGGCCGAATCTGGGAATCACCAGCCAGAAGATCGAGGGGCGCCTCCATTTCGACCTGAAGCACCGCGTGGTGCGCGCCTCCGAGCAGACGGTGGCGTTGACGGTTCAGACGCCGGATTCCTCCCGCCCGGACGGCAAAATGCCGCTCCAGGTGGAGCAGAAGCTCACCCTGAAGCTGCTGTCGCTCGAGCCATTCGAGCCCGCCTCCTGAGGGGCTCAGGCCTGCTGGAGTCGCCGGACCATGGCTTCGAGTGCCTTCCCGTAGTTCACGTAACTCTCGAACTGTTCGCGGGCTTTCTCCTCGGCGGAGAGGTCGCCCTTGTCGTCCGACGGTCCGTGAAAGACCACGCTGACGTGGGGCTCGATGCTGACGTAGCCATTGTAGCCGCTGGCCAGGACATCCGCGAGAATGCGCTCGGTCTGGCCCTCTCCCTCACCGGGGAAGGTGTAGTCGGCGTCGTTCTTGTCCGCATTCCAGCGTCCGTCCTTGATGTGAATGTGGGCGATGTGCGGCTTCACGGCCTGGTAGAAATCCCACGAATCCTGGCGTTTCCCGGGGTGGTCACGGTCTTCGTTGAAGACAGGATTGCCGGTGTCGTAGACCCACTTCAGGCCGGGCACGTTGTCGAGCAGGCGGTGGGCGTGGCTGATGCTCATGCCGCCGTAATTCATGCAGTTCTCATGGACCACGGTGATGCCGGCGTCGTCGAAGCGTTTCTTGATCTCGCGGAGACGGCGGAAGCGTTCTTCCTCCATCTGGTCGGGCAGGTCGCGGCCCTCGGCGTCCTTCCGGATGGCGTAGCTCATGATGCGGAGAATGCCGGTACCGAGGCGCCGCATCCGGGGAATGGCCCGGGCGATCTCAGCCTCGGTGATGGAAAAATCGTCCTCGATTTTGTGGGCCCAGTTGGCGATGATCGAGCCGAAGCCGCAGACTTTCATGCCGTGCTCCTCGATCACGGCGACGGCGCGTTCGAACGCGGGTTCCGGGATCTCATGAAGATTGCCGTTGGGGAATTCGTCGACCTGGCAGTTGCGGACCGCCAGAGCGTCCCAGCCGAGTTCCTGGTGGGCCTTGATTTGGGTGAGGATCGCGTTGCCTGCTTCGTCGGAAATGCCGGTAAATTTCATCCCTCGTTTATGACCCGGAAAGCCTTTCCGCGCAAGGGAGGAATTGCGGTACGGAAGAAGGCCGGCGGCCGCATATTTCGTCACCCCTTTGGCAATGCCCCTTGCTTCCGCTGGGGAACGACTGTTCTCTTCCGGACCTCACCGGTTCTCCTCCCTCAGTCATGAAACGCCGCGATCACTTGAAACTCACCTTCGCCTGGAGCGCGGCCGGGGCCTTTCCCTGGGCGTTGCAGGCGGAAAACGCGGCCACGATCGATGACCGTTTCCCCTCCCTGGCGGCGGCCGCTTTGGGCAGGGCGACCCAGCTCGGGGCCTCCTACGCGGATTTTCGAATCGTGCAGATGGACCACGAAGGGCTCTATGCCCGGGAAGAAATGGTGCAGGGGATCGATGCCTCGGCCTCGCTCGGCGTGTCCGTGAGGGTGCTCTGCAACGGAGCCTGGGGCTTTGCCGCGGCCGGCACAGTCGATGAGAGAACCGCCATCCGCCTCGCGGGAGACGCGGTCGCGATGGCGCGGGCCCAGGCGGCCTGGCAAAAGGTGCCGGTCGAAATCGAGACCCTGCCGGCCTATCAGGACCGCTGGGAAATGCCGCACCGGGTGGATCCTTTCGCTCTCGGGGTCGAGGAAAAAACCGGTGGGCTGCTCGATGTGAACCGTGCCGCCCTGCGCGCGGGGGCGAATTACTGCAGCGCCGGACTGCACCTCGTGCGGGAGCGCAAGTGGCTGGCCAACACCTTCGGCAGCCGCCTGGCGCAAAGTCGCCTCCGGGTGCACCCGACGTTCAATGTCACCGTGCTCGACGAGAAGAAGGGGGGATTCGCCTCCCGGGCCAGTCTCGCGCCGCCCCGTGGCGCCGGGTATGAATACGTCCAAGAGGCCGGAATGATCGAGGACGCCGCCCGCGCCGTCGCACAAGCCAAAGAAAAACTCGTCGCGCCCTCGGTGACCCCGGGCCGGATGGATCTGGTGATCGCCCCGAGCAATCTCTGGCTGACGATCCATGAGACCGTGGGCCATCCCACCGAGTTGGACCGGGCACTCGGATTCGAGGCCAACTTTGCGGGCACCTCTTTCTGCACGCCCGACAAGCTGGGCAAACTCCAGTATGCCGACGAACGGGTCACGATCCGCGCGGACCGGACCCAGCGCGATGGATTGGCCACGGTTGCCTACGACGATGACGGAGTCAAAACGGCGGGCAAGGAGTTCGACATCATCGGCAAAGGACGATTCGAAAACTACCAGATGGCCCTGGGGCAGGCCCGGTTGATCGGCCGGACCGCCTCCAACGGATGCGCCTATGCGGACAGTTCCTCCTCCTTCCCGATCCAGCGAATGCCGAACATCTCCCTGCAGCCCGGACCGGACGACGCGGTGACGGCGGAAAGCCTCATCGCGGAGGTGGAGAACGGGCTCTACGTCGTCGGCAATGGCAGCTGGAGCATCGACCAGCAGCGCTACAATTTCCAGTTCACCGGCCAGGTTTTCCAACGCATCCGCCATGGGAGACTCGCAGGCATGGTCAAGGATGTCGCCTACCAAGGCAACTCGGTCGATTTCTGGAATGCCTGCGACGGCCTGGGAGGCGCTGCGAGTTACGAACTGGGCGGCGCCTTCAACTGCGGCAAAGGCCAGCCCCAACAGGTCGCCCCCGTCTCCCATGGCGCGGTGCCGGCGCGATTCCGCGGGATCAATGTCCTCAATACCAACCAGGAGGCGGGCCGTCCCGTGGCCGCCCTCGACCGTTCCTGCTGCTCCAACCGCCAATGGATCTGACCGAAGACACCGCCCGCGACCTGACTCGCCGTCTCCTCGACCGCGTCAAAGCCGACCACGCCACCGTGGAGGTGGGCTCGGCGAAGGAGACGAATGTCCGCTTCGCGAACAATGAGCCCACCAGCACTGGGGCCGTCACCAGCCTCTCGGCCAGCCTGAGCGTCAGCTTCGGGCGCCGCTCCGCCTCGGTCGGGTTCGACCAGACCGACGACGCGACATTGGATGACGCGGTGCGGCGCGTCGAGGCGATGGCGCGGCTGGCGCCGGAAAATCCCGAGCTGCTGCCACCGCCCGGACCGGCCAAGTTTGATCCAGCGGTGTGTCACGCTGAGTCGACCGCTCAGGCGGGGCCGGAAGCGCTGGCGGGGTGGCTCAAGCCGGCGGTCGCCCGGGCCCGTGAAGCGGGAGTGAACGCGGCGGGCTATCTTGAATGCTCGGCCGGGGTCTCCGCGCTCGGCACGAGCACCGGGATGTTTGTTTTTGAACGCTATTCCAGCATTGGATTCTCCATGACGGCTCGCACCGCGGAGGGGAAGGGAAGCGGCTGGGCCAGTCTCCAGGCCACCGCCGCGGAAGGTCTCGATCTGGAGCCGGTCGCACGGCGGGCCATCCAGAAGGCGCTCGACTCCCGGAATCCCAAACCTCTCGAACCCGGCCGCCGCACGGTCATTTTGGAGCCCGCCGCCGTGCGCGATCTGATCAGCCTGCTGCTCTGGTCCCTGGACCGCCGCGCCTTTGATGAGGGACGCAGTTTTCTCAATCCCTTGGTCAAAGACGGCGATCCGGTGGGGCAGGCCCTCTTCGGGGACAAGGCCGTGCTCTGGTCTGATCCTCTCGATCTCCGTGCCCCCTGCGGGACGAATGCGGGCGGTTTGCCGCGTCGTCGGACTTCCTGGATCGAGTCCGGGGTGCTGAAAAACCTCACCGTGGGGCGGTTCTGGGCGAAACAGAAAAAGGTGCCGCCCTTGCCTGGCCCGGGGAACTATTTCCTCGAAGGCGAGGGCCGGTCGATGGAAGAACTCATCGCCTCGGTCGATGACGGGGTGCTGGTGACG
>JADZAX010000485.1 GCA_020852405.1 Verrucomicrobiales bacterium | reverse complement strand
TTGGATGCCTCTCAGGCGTTTGGAGTCAGGCATGTCCATGCCTTGATCAAGCTGGTCGCCTCCCGGACCTGGACTTCCCGTCCGAAATTTTTCTTCCTCACCCGATCCTCGCTTTCGGTGATTCCGGACGATGCGGTATCAGGACTGGCTCATTCGCCCATTGCTGGTTTGCTCCGGGTGGCCAACAATGAAATCGCGGAATTCCAGTGGACATTGATCGATCTGGATGGTCGGAATGGCGCAGGAGATCCCTTGGACGTGGCCGGTGAAGTCCTGCTTTCCGATGGGGAGTTGGAACTTGCCTACCGTGGACCGCAACGTTGGGTGCGTCGCGTTCATCGCATCAAATCAGAGGAACTGCCGGTGCGAACCCGGGACGCGGCCTCAGCTCCTGACGCCTTGCCATATCGCTTGCAAGTCTCAAAGCCGGGTATCCTGACCAATCTCAGCCTCAATGAGACCGGGCGTCGTGCGCCTGATCCCGGAGAGATCGAAGTCCTCGTCAAAGCTGGCGGAATCAATTTCCGCGATGTCATGAAGGCTCTTGGGATGTATCCGGGAAATCCTCAAGACCTGCGTTGGTTTGGGGACGACTTTTCTGGTGTCGTGGTCCGGGTCGGCCAGGGAGTGAAAGACCTCAAGCCCGGGGACGAAGTGGTGGGGATGGCTCCCTATTGTTTCCGCAGCCATGTCACCGTGCACCGCAGCATGGTTTTCCGCAAACCCGCCGACATGCCATTTGTGGCCGCCGCCACATTGCCAACGGTCTTCCTGACCACTCATTACGCCATCAATGAGCTGGGCCGCATGAGGAAAGGAGAAAGCATTCTCATTCACGCCGGCACCGGTGGAGTGGGGCAGGCCGCCATCCAGATTGCTCTGGATCTGGGGTTGACCATTTTCTCGACCGCGGGTTCTCCGGAGAAACGGAAACTCCTCGAAACCATGGGGGTGCACCATGTGCTGGATTCCCGCTCTCTTGTCTTTGCCGACCGGATCATGGAGATCACGGACGGGAGGGGAGTCGATGCGGTCCTCAATTCCCTTGCCGGGGACTTTATCCCGAAAAACCTCAGCGTGCTCTCCACCTTTGGGCGATACATGGAAATCGGCAAGGTTGATGTCTACGGAAATTCCAAAATCGGCCTAGAACCCCTCCGAAACAACATCAGCTTTTTTGTCATCGATTTGGCCCAGCACCTCGAACATAAGCCCGAATACGTGGCCGAAATGTTCTCCGCGTTGGAAAGCAAGTTCGCGAGCAAGACCTATGTTCCGCTGCCGCACACCGATTTTCCCATCACAGAAGTAGTCGAGGCCTTCCGCTACATGGCGGCCGGCAAACACATCGGCAAAAATGTGCTGGATTTTGCCGTCCAACCCATTCCCGTAGGCCCTTCCACCGAGGAAGGACGTCTTTTTCATGATCGTGGCACCTGGCTTGTCACCGGTGGAGCCGGTGGGTTTGGTCTGCAATTGGTGAAATGGATGGCGGCCAACGGGGCGCGTCATTTTGCCCTCATGAGCCGGAGCGGTCCCAAGGAGGATGCTGCTTTGGAAATCGAGACGCTGCGGTCACAAGGAGTGACCATCCTTGATGCTCGAGGGGACGCAACGCGTCGGGAGGATGTGGACCGTGTCGTTGCCGAGATACAAAAATCCGGTGCTCCTTTGGTGGGAGTCATTCACGGTGCCATGGTTCTGGACGATGAATTTATCGTGGAGCCTGATGAAGAACGCGTCAGCAGTGTGTTGCGGCCCAAAATGCTCGGCGCGTGGAACCTTCACCAGGCCACTTTGGGAATCCCCCTGGAGCATTTCATTTGCTTCTCGTCTTTCTCCGCGTTCATCGGGGCCGTCAAGCAGTCCAATTACAATGCGGGCAACGTCTTCCTTGACCAGTTGGCTCATCATCGTCGTGCCCAAGGATTGCCGGCCCTGACATTCAATTGGGGGGCGATCACTGGAGCTGGCTTTGTGGCAAGGAACGAGAAGACCCAGCAATATCTCGAAAAAGTGGGGCTGGCATCGACCAATCTGGAAGAAACAATTTCCCTTTTCCGCACCGGCGTGACCAAAGATGGCGGGCAACTTGGCGCCGCGCGGGTGGATTGGACTGCTTTGGCGCGATTCAGTCCCTCGGTAGGCAGTTCCAAAATATTCAACCACGTCGTCCCCCGCAACGGGGATGGAGGAGGCGGCGATTCGGCCGCCGCCCGTATTCTTGAAGCGCCTTCGGACAAGCGACAGGGACTGGTTGAGGAACTCATTGCCGCCCAGGTTGCCGCAGTTCTGGGAACCGAGAGCTCCCGGATCGATAGGGAAACACCCCTTACCAACCTCGGTCTAGATTCCTTGATGGCCATCGAATTGGTCAACCGAATCGAGGAAAAACTCGGATTCGCGATGCCGATGGGGAGTGTTCTCAATGGCCCCAATATCCGCGATTTGTCGGTTCCGGTTCTTGAAAAATTACTCGAAAATTCGGGCAGTGGGGCCGATACGGGAGCTTCCGCGGCGGGTTCCTCCTCCATGGTTCCGTTCTTGCCTACGGGTGAGATGCCGGAGGTGTTTCCTCTCTCGGAAGGTCAACGAGCGCTTTGGTTCCTCAATCGCCTGGCGCCCGATTCTTCGGCCTACAATCTCATTTTCAGCGGGAAATTCCGCCCGCTTTTGGACATCGAGGCCATGAAGACGGCATTTGCCCATCTTTATCAGCAGCATCCGATGTTCGACGTTGTGTTTGAAACCCGCGACGGTGAGCCGGTTCAAGTGCTTCGAAAGGGAGGTACTATTGATTTTCGCGAACACGATTGCAGTGCTCTCGATGACTCAGCGCTCAAGGAACTGATCTCTGAGCATGCCAACCGTCCCTTTGACCTGACCCGGGGACCGGTTGTCCGCTTGGAGTTGTTCCGCACCTCCGATCAGGCTCACGTTGCTCTGCTCGCCATGCACCACATCATTTCGGATGCTTGGTCAGTGGTGCTCCTCATGCAGGATCTGATCGAAGCCTACTTCGCCGTCAAGGCCGGCCGTCAGCCTCGGTATGAGAAAAATGCGGCGACCTACGCCGATTTTGTCAGTTGGGAGCGGGAACACCTCAACAGCCCGGCCGCCGATGCCATGCTGGCCTACTGGAAAGACCAGATGGCCGGGGCGCCCTCAGGGATCGACCTTCCGACCGACCGACCGCGGCCCGCCCTGCAAACTTTCAATGGTGGCACTCACGGTTTCCAACTGGATGAGATCTTGTCGGAATCGATCCAGGTATTTGCCCGTGAGCATCAAGTCACCGTTTTCATGGCTTTGCTCAGCGCCTACGAGATTTTGCTGCACCGTTATTGCAATCAGGACGATCTGATCGTTGGCGTGCCACTGGCAGGCCGGACCCAACAGGACCTTCAAAAGGTGGTTGGTTACTTCATCAATCCGGTTCCTTTGCGGGCGGATTTCACCGACGATCCCACGATCTCCGCGTTCCTCTCGATGACCCGGCAAAGAGTCAACGGAGCACTGGAACACCAACAGTATCCTCTCGCCAAATTGGTCGACAAACTGCGGGTGCCGCGTGATCCGGGACGGTCTCCCTTATTCCAGGTTTCCTTCTCGATGGAGCGAATCCCCGGTGTGGATGAGCAGGGGATTGCAGTGTTCCTCATCGGCCAGGGAGGGCACACCTTCCATATCGGCGATTTGTCCATGGAAACCGTGGACCTCACGACACGGCAGGCACAATTCGAAATCACGCTGGTCGTCGAGGAAGCAGGCGGCAATCTTTATGGGTGTTGGCAGTACAATCGTGACCTCTTCGATGCGGCCACGATCGACCGCCTCAGTGGGTTGTTCGAACAAGTGGTCCGTCAGATGATTGCCTCGCCGGAATCCCGGGTTTCGGAAATCGCGCTGCTTGATTCGGCCGGGGCTGATCTGGTTCTCAATGCTTGGAATCAAACCAACAAACTGGTTTCAGGTGATTTGCTTCATGAGGCCTTCGCGAAATCCGCGGCAAGGCATGGAGACCGCACGGCGGTGAGTTGCGGAGATCGCGAACTCAGTTATGCGGAAGTCGACCGTCTTTCCAATGGCGTGGCCGAGGCGCTCATCGCGGCCGGAGTACTCCCTCGTGGCCTTGTCGGGGTGGCAATGGGCCGTGGCGTGGAAATGGTGGCGGCATTGTTGGGCGTGCTCAAAGCAGGAGCCACCTATGTGCCTTTGGACCCGGAGTTTCCTGCCCAGCGGCTTCAATTGATGCTTCAGGACGCTGCTCCTGCCGTGATTCTGACCAGCAAGGAGCTCACGGACCGGCTGCCCTCTGGTTCATGGATCACTCTGGCTGCAGAAGACATTGAGCCACGGGTTGAGGCCCCAACCATTGCAGGGATCACTGCGGAAGATCTCGCTTATGTTATTTACACCTCCGGTTCCACCGGCACCCCCAAGGGCGTGGAAATTCCCCACCGTGCAGTGATGAATTTCCTTGGTTCCATGGCCGACCGGCCAGGGATCTCGACCGAAGACCGGTTGCTCGCCGTGACCACTCTGTCTTTCGATATTTCGGTCCTTGAGGTTTTCCTCCCCCTCCTCCATGGCGCGCAGGTTGTTGTGGCGAACCGGGACGAAGTCAAAGATGGACGACGGTTGGCCCGGTTGCTTGATGCCGAAGAAATCAGTGTCATGCAGGCGACACCCGCGACCTGGAGGTTGCTGCTTGAGGCGGGCTGGGAAGGCCGCTCCGATCTGCGCATTCTCTGTGGTGGTGAGGCGCTGCCTCGGGAACTGGCCAACACATTGGTCAACAGTGCCAAGGAGGTGTGGAATCTCTATGGCCCTACCGAGACCACCGTCTGGTCAACGGTGGAGCGGATCACCGAAGGCCTGGAATGCGTCAGTATCGGACGCCCCATCGACAATACGCGGGTTTATGTGCTCGACAGTCACCGGCAACCGTTGCCTTCCGGTTTCACAGGAGAGCTTTATATCGGCGGTGACGGTTTGGCCAGAGGCTACCGGAACCGTTCTGATCTGACAGATGCCGCTTTTGTTGAACACAACCTTCCTGATGGCACGTCGGAGCGAATCTACCGCACGGGGGATTTGGCCCGATGGCTTCCGGACGGACGGCTCGAGTGTCTCGGTCGGGTGGATTTCCAAGTCAAAGTTCGCGGGGTCCGGATCGAAC
The DNA here is from genome assembly GCA_020852405.1 of Verrucomicrobiales bacterium. Lineage (GTDB taxonomy): Bacteria > Verrucomicrobiota > Verrucomicrobiia > Verrucomicrobiales > DEV007 > JACKQE01. The sequence continues at coordinate 5,107 of JADZAX010000485.1, read as the reverse complement.
TGGGTGAACTGGAATCCCAAATTGCGTCGCATCTGTCCGTTCGGCAGGCAGTCGTCACCAAGAGGACTGACCTGCCTGCGGGAGAAGGTCTGGTGGCCTATCTCGTCACCGAACCCGGTGCTCCATCCGACCTCGTGGGGGAATTGCGTCATTACCTCGCCGACAGGCTTCCAGCGGGGATGATTCCTTCGTATTTTGTGGTTTTGGATGAATTGCCACTGACCCCAAACCGGAAAGTCGACCGCCGTCGTCTGCCGGTCCCCTCCTTTGGAAAAGCGGGTGACGCTACCTTGGTGGCCCCCGAAACGCCGGCCGAAAAGATGCTCTGGGATATTTTCCGGCACAGTTTCGAAACCGATGCCTTCGGGATCACCGACAATTTCTTTGAAATGGGCGGGGATTCCCTGATGGCGCTTCGGATTGTGGTCGAAGTTTCTTCGGCCTTCCATCGTGAGGTTCCCGTGGAAGCATTCCTTCGCCATCCGACGATCGAGCAGCTGGCCCGCTATTTGCTGACCGCGTCCGAATCAGTGTCGGGCAGCGAGGAAATTCCTCTGGATGCTGTAAGGGTGGAAGATCTTGAGCACATCGAAATCGAGACGGTGGGCACCAGTGCTCCTCCATTGGATGCGGTGGCCCTGACCTACATTCCGGAAGCCTTGGCGTCCTTGGCTGGCGTGACCCGGGACGAGGTTGCCGAGCGGTGGATGGGCGGTCGCCCGATCCTGACAAATGTCTACGAATTGCCGATGGGGCGGATCGGGGTGATCATGCTGCCTTGTTTCGAAGTGGATTTTTACAAGCATCTTGAGCGGATCAAGCAACCGGTTCTAGAGGCATTGGAATTGGCTGCCCAGGCAGGAGCCCGCACGGTTTCCCTGACCGGGGTGATTCCTTCGACGACCAATCACGGACGTGAAATTGAACGATGGATTGATGGACGGACGGATTTGCCGGTCATCACCACCGGCGATGCCACTCGTTCCGCCACGATCGTCCGTTCCGTTGAAGGGATTCTGGCGAAAGCCGGTCGCGGGCTGGAAAGGGAAACCTTGGCATTCATCGGTTTGGGATCTATCGGTCGCGGCACATTGGAGTTGTTGCTGCAAACCCAGTCCCATCCCGCCAAATTAATCCTCTGTGACCCTTACCTGAACGACGCCGAGCTTGGCTCGGTGCGTGATGCAGTGCGCAAAGCAGGGTTCAAAGGGGATGTTTCAGTGGCGGCCAATGGCGGAGGTCTTCCAGCCGAGGCCTACACCGCGAGCCTGGTGGTCGCGTCCACCAATTTGCCGGGAATCCTGGACATCCGGTCTTTGAATCCCGGTTCCTTGGTGGTCGATTATTCCTTCCCCCCGGTTTTCCGGGTTGCCGATGCGGTGCAGCGTCTCCTCGAAAAGGAGGACATTCTTTTCACCACTGGCGGGGAGTTGCACACCCCGGGAATTGTGAAGGAGACCATCTACCTGCCGGAAGCGGCGGAAACGGCTTCAGAAGCAGCCCAAACGGGGCTAATCCGTTTCCTCGCGGGCCGCGATGCCTCGGAAATCACTGGCTGTGTGTTGGTCAGTTTGTTGACTGGTCAAAAGCCCGAAGTCAAGGCTACGCTGGGACCTCTCGCCGTCGAAGATGCGGCGGCGCATTACGCCTATTTGATCGAGCTGGGAATCGAACCCGCCCGCCTGCAAATGCAGGGATGGTTCCTTCCCGAGGACAAAGTGGAGGCCTTTGGAGCCAGTCCCCGAGTGGAGGCCTGAGGCGGAACGCGGTCGATTGAGTCTGGTCCGGTGGGACGGAGGGGAATCCTCCGTGCTGTCCGGATCAGGAGCGTTTTGCTCTTTCCTCGGCGAACATCTGTTCAGCCCGGGCCAGTTTGATGGATGTTTTGTCGAGTCGGTCAGCCAGCAGCCTTGCCAGGAAACGGTAGAGGATGGCGGAAAAAGCGTGCTGCTCAGCCAGACTCAAGGTGTTGAGGAAGCCTGATTTCACCCGAAGGCAATAGACATGGTCCTCCGCGACGAGTGTGGCGGTGCGTGGGCCGTCCTTGAGGAGAGCCACTTCGCCGAACAACGTGCCCGGTTCAGCCATGGCTCCGATGATGGTGCCGTCCTTTTTGACCCGGACGCGGCCTTTGAGCAGGAAGTGCAGCGTTTGATCATCGTCGCCTTCAGAAGTGATAATGTCCCCCGCTTCGCAGTCCAGCACGGTGACGGAAGGCAGCAGTTTTTCGATCAACGCCGGATCGACTTCCCTGAAGAACGGGATTTGGCTGACAGAGCGTGGCACTGAGCCCGGGCGGCAATCGAGAGGGTATTCCTTCATGGAGTGTTCGGTTCTTTGCCAAGATGCCTTTTCCTATCCCAGTTGCGAGCGAATTCCGTGATTCAGAAAACCGGCGGCACACGCCGACGACTAACGCCATGAAATCGAAACGGAGTAATTTCTCGGTCCCTGATGCAACGCAGTTAAGCAGCACAGGGAACGTCAGAATCTTCATGCCGATCCAAATGCTCAGCCGCCAAGTCTTCCAACTCTGCACAGGACGAGATCGAAGAAAACCGGCCGCGCAGCAGTTTGCCGGCCGGCATGCCTTTGGAATAGGCCATCAGTCGTGAGCGCAGTGCTTGCAGGGTGTGGCGTTCGCCTCCATAACGGCCCCAATCCAAGGTGAGCTGGACGTGGCGCAGGATGTGTTCCCAACGGCCGCGCAAAGAGACCGGCAGAGGCAATTCCCCGTGACTGAGCCAGTGCTTTGTTTCCCGAAAAATCCAAGGATGACTCATCGCTGCGCGTCCGATCATGACTCCACTGACGCGAGTAGTGGACTTTCGACGGGCCACCATTTCTGCGGAAGTGAGATCCCCATTGCCAATCACCGGAATGTTGACCGAATGGGCACAGGCATCAATCACCTCCCAGTCGGCTTCACCGCCATAACCTTGGGAACGGGTTCTTCCATGGACGGCCACGGCTTGGATGCCGCAGTTTTCCAGGAGGCGGCAGACTTCCGGAGCATTGATCTGGCCGGCGTCCCACCCGATCCGGATTTTTGCGGTGACGGGAACGAGATGGCCAACCGCCTTGACGATTTCTGAAGCCACTTCAGAGAGCAGGGGACAGTCCTTGAGCAGGGAGGATCCCCCGTTTTTCGAGACCACTTTGTTCACCGGACAGCCAAAATTGATGTCGATGAAGTCCGGTTGCTTCCAATCGATGATTTTTCGGGCGGCCTCACCCATGCGCCAACCGTCCGCGCCGAACAACTGGATGCCCACCGGTCGTTGGACATCATCAAATTCAGTGTATTTCCGGGTTCTCGCGTCGGCTTGGAGAATACCCTCCGCGGAAACGAATTCGGTCACCATGACATCTGCTCCATGCTCTTTGCAAAGTCGACGGAACACCAGATCCGTGACGCCTGCCATCGGGGCGAGATAGAGGGGAAAAGCGTGATGGGAGAACCAAGGGAGCACCCGCCAACATTAGCAAAGAAAGGGGAATCTGAAATCGGAATTCCAAGATTCATCCGTCATTGCGCCCTCCGGAGAGGATTGACGGATCCCCCGCGACCGCTTTAGCATCGAACCATGAAGCCTGAACTCCCACTCACCACCCATCGTCGGCACTTCATTAAAACCGTCGGAGGGACGGCCGCGATGCTCTCCGCCTCCATGGCTCCGAATCTGCTGTTGGGGCAGGCGAAGGGGGCGAATGAACGGGTCCGGGTCGGGGTGATGGGACTGGGGCGAGGCCGCGGGCATATCAGCGCCTTGATGGATGTTCCGAATGCAGAGTTGGCATATGTGTGTGATGTCGACAAAGTTCGACTTGCGGCCGGCGCCAAAGCGGTCATCGACAAAGGCGGCAAAGAGCCCAAGGCTGTCGAAGATTTTCGCCGAATGCTCGACGACGGGGACTTGGACGCGATTTCCATCGCCACGCCAAATTTTTGCCACACCCCGGCCGCGATAGCTGCTTGCCGTGCCGGAAAACATGTCTACGTGGAGAAACCCGGAAGCTACAATGCCTATGAAGCCCGCAAGGTGGTTGAGGTGGCCAAAACCACCGATCGCAAAGTGCAGATGGGAACTCAGCGACGGAGTTATCCGGGCTGCATCGCAGGCATCCAGAAATTGCGGGAAGGGGCCATTGGACGCGTGCTCCATGCCCGCTGCTGGTATGCCAATAAACGCCAGACCATCGGTAAAGGCCAACCGGCGCCTCCTCCCGAAGGTCTGAATTGGGCGCTATGGCAGGGACCGACGCAGGACCGTCCCTTCAAGGACAATCTGGTGCATTACAATTGGCATTGGCACTGGTACTACGGTGGCGGAGAGCTGGCCAACAACGGGATTCATTCCCTCGACATTGCCCGCTGGGCTTTGGGGGTCCAGTATCCGGAACGGGTGACCTGCGAAGGGGGACGTTACCATTTCGAAGATGATCAGGAGACTCCCGACACCTGTGAGGCGGTCTATTCCTTTGGCAAGTCAGGCCTGATCTCTTGGAGTGGCACCAGTTGCCATCAGAGAAAGCCGGAAAAGGTGAGTTTTGTGACCGTTTATGGGGAGGGCGGGGAAATGGATTTCAATGGCTCCGGGTATACGACCTATGATCTTGATGGCAAGGAGATCGACAAAAATACCGAAAAGCCCAGCGACGTCCCCCACTTCCAGAATTGGGTGAATGCCATCACCTCAGGAGAACCTCTCAACCAGCCCATTGCCCAAGGCCAGATCAGCACCCTCCTCTGCCATCTCGGGAACATCGCATACCGCACCTCCGGGGCCGTCAAGGTGGATCCCCAGACCGGCGATCTTGTCGAGAATGCGGCCGGGATGAAGTTGTGGGCTCGTGAGGAGGGCTACCGGACCGGCTGGGATGTCTGACACCTTTCGCGCGAAAACAACAACGCGATGGCGTCTGCCGAACTCCGCTGGTGTGGCGGGACCTATCGGAACATGCTAGGTTTGGGCTATGCCGTTTTTGGTTCCGACCACTCCTTCTTTCCGGACCCGTTCCAATGAATTGAGAAGGATTCTGAAGGACGTGTCCCGGTCCTTCTATCTCTCGATCATACTCCTCCCGAAGCGGATGCAGGAGCCGG
>JADZAX010000484.1 GCA_020852405.1 Verrucomicrobiales bacterium | reverse complement strand
GGCGGGATCGGCCTTGGTCCTGCTGACCTTGCGGGCGCTGATGGGCATTTCCGAGTCCCTCTTCATGCCCACGGCCATCGCCCTGACGGCGAACGCCCATCCTCCCTCCTTGCGATCACGGGCCATCGCCGTCCTCACGACCGCCCAGATCGCGGGCACGGTCGGAGGCAGTTGGTTCGGCGGCTGGATGGCCGACCGGGGCCAATGGCGTGGCGCCTTCTTTGTGCTCGGCGGGGTGGGGGTGCTCTCCGCCCTGCCGTATTTCCTGTTCCTCCGCACGGTGTATGAGACGCCGCGGGAGGAGCCCGGGGCGGCGAACACGGCCGCTCCCACCCTGGCGTTGCCTCTTCTCCTGGGAGTGCGCACCTTCCTGCTCCTCTGCGTTGTGTTTCCGGTCTTTGTCTTCGGTTTGTGGCTGCTTTATGGCTGGCTGCCGACGTTCCTGCATGACAAATTTTCCCTCAACCAGTCCGATGCCGCCTGGAACGCCACGCTCTTCCTCCAGGCCACCACCGCCGTGGGACTTCTCGGGGGGGGAGTCCTTGCCGACGTGCTTTACCGGCGGACCAAAGCCTCACGGCTCTGGCTTATGGTGGCCAGCCTCGTGTTTTGCGCGCCCTGCCTGCACGCTCTCGGCAACAGCGACGCCCTCGGCGCGACCCGTATTGCCGCGGCCGCGTTCGGGTTGTTCAGCGGTCTCCTGATGGGCAACATTTTCCCCGCCGCCTTCGAGGTGGTGCCCACCACGATAAGGGCTTCCGCCGTGGGAGTGCTCAATTTCTGTGGCGCCCTGATGTCCGGCTTTGCGGCGCTTTTTGGCGGCATCTGGAAGCAATCCCTCGGCATAGACCGGTTGCTCTCGCTCACCGCGGTGGCTTATCTCCTTGCCGGCATCGCCCTCATCTTCGGGATCAGGACCCTGTTCCCGCAGGATCTGGCAAAGAATACCAACCCCTGAATCTTCTACCCATGGAACTGTCCGGAAATTTCTTCCTTCGCCTCATGTGTCTCGCGGGGCTGCTGATGCCCTCACTGTCCCTGGCTGCGGAAGGCGACCGGACGCGGCGTCTTTTGGAGGAGGGCCGGGAACCGGTGCGGATCTTCTGCCTGGGCGACAGCATCACCGGTGTCTACTACCACAGCGGCGGGCTGCGAGCCTACCCGGAGATGCTGGAAATTGCCCTGCGGCAAGCGTATCCCAACGCCCCCGTGACTGTGCGCAATGCCGGCATCAGCGGCGACACCACCAAAGGAGCCCTGGCCCGGCTCGACCGGGACGTGATCGCCCATCATCCCCATCTCGTGACGGTGATGTTCGGCATGAATGACCTGGTGAGCCTGCCCTTGGACGTTTTCGAAAGCAACCTGGAGCGGATCATCGCCCGGTGCCATGAGGCGGGGGCCGAAGTCCTCCTCTGCACGCAGAACTCAGTGGTGGCAACGCCCGCCCGACCTTTGGAAACGCTGGAGCGGTTCACCCGGGCGATCCGCGGGGTGGCCGAAAAGCATGCGGTGGGGTTGGTCGACTGCTTCGCTCGCTTTGAGGAGGTGCGGGCAGCGGATGTCCTGGCGTGGGCCTTGCTCCACAGCGATCCCATTCATCCCAACATGGATGGGCACAAAGTTTTTGCGGCGGAAATCGCCCGGGTGATTTCCGGCAAGGCGGTGTCCTGGCAGGCCGTCGGACCGCCCCAACCCGCTCTGCGGCACACTCTTACGCTCCTCAAGTCAGGGAAGCCCGTCAACGTCCTCGCGATGCCGCCGTATGATACTCTGATCGGTCCGGCTCTGGAACAGCTCCACCCGGGGGCTCGTGTCACCGTGACCACTTGGCCGACGGAAAACCGGAGTCTTGCGGAGCTGAGGAATGCGGCCAAGCCCGTCCGGCAGAAGGCGCCGGATCTGGTGCTCCTCGCGGTGCCCGCCACCGCCGCCTCCGCAGGACCGGAGGATTTTCACGAGAACTATGCCTGGATCATGAACTGGTCCCTCAGCTTTGGTCCCCAGACGTGGGATGTGATCGTGGCGCCTCCCTCCACCGCGAAACCGGACCTTTCCCCCGCCGAGCGCACGCACGAAGATTTCGCCCGGCGGCTCATTGCCGCTCAGGATTTGAACGTGATCGACCGTCCGCCCGGAGACCGCACCCCGCTGCCTGACTTGTTGGGACAGTGGCTGAACCGGCAGTGGAACACCGCCCAACCCTGACGACACTTTGCCTTCCATGAAGCCCCTGCCTTTGCTCCTCACCTTCCTGGTAACCGGCCTCACCGGGATCCTGTCCGCCGTCGAGCGCATTCCTCTCTGGCCTGGAAAGGCTCCGGTAGGAAACGGTGCGGTGGAGGATTGCGCCTTGGAACTGCAGGTGTTTCTCCCTCCCGCGGACCAAGCCAACGGAGCCGCCATCGTGCTCTGTCCCGGAGGCGGTTACATTCGCCATGTCACCGACCGCGAGGGGTATCCCATTGCGGATTGGCTTACTCAGCACGGCATTGCCACGATCATCCTGGAATACCGACTGCCCGAGGGACGTCCCGGCGTTCCTTTGCTGGACGCCCAGCGCGCGATCCGCCTGACCCGGGCCAAGGCCGTCGCGTGGCGGATCGATCCCCACCGCGTGGGCATTCTCGGCTTCTCCGCGGGGGGGCATGTCGCCTCCACGGCGGCCACGCACTTCGATGCCGGGAATGCCGCCTCGCCCGATCCCATCGAGCGCCAGAGCTGCCGCGCGGATTTCGCCTGGCTGGTCTATCCCGTCGTGACGATGGGGGACAAAACCCACGGCGGTTCCAAAGCCAAGCTGCTGGGCCCCGATCCGTCGCCCGAGCTGGTCCAGCTTTACTCCAACGAAACCCGGGTGACCCGGGACACTCCTCCGGCCTTCCTGGCTCATGCGGTGGATGACAAGGCGGTGCCCATCGAAAACAGCCGGCAGTTCGTCGCCGCCCTGCAGGCAAACGGCGTGGCGGTCGAATTGCTGGAGCTCCCTTCCGGGGGGCATGGACTGAACGGCTGCCAGGG
>JADZAX010000483.1 GCA_020852405.1 Verrucomicrobiales bacterium | reverse complement strand
TGGAGACTCCTGGTTCGAGGGCTGTGACCCGGTCGAGAAAACGGAAGGCTGGTCCGTGAGGGAGCGACCGCAACGCATTGTCCAGAGAGGTTGCGGGGAAGGGCTCTGGCATCGAGGGGGGGGAACTCCTGGTTTGACTTGGCTTGGCGAAGCAGCGATGAAACGGGTGAACATATCCCCGAATGCCGGACCCCGCCCCCCAAAACTTCACGCGCAGCGACGTCTTCAAACTCACGGTTTGGTTTCTCGCCACAGCGGTTTTGGGCGCTCTTCTGGCTCCCGTCATCCATGTCATCGGCACGGCCATTGTGGCGGGAGGGCACCTCGAAGGGGGGGCGGCGGATTGGCTGCATTCCGAGATGGTGAAAGCGGAGTTCGGACGGTATTTTAACCGGGCCATCCTCATCGCGGCGTTGCTCCTGCTCTACCCCATGTCCCGGTGGCTTGGGCTGGAGTCTGGTTGGGGGTGGATGGGATTGCGGCCCAACCCGCATCGTTGGAAGGATCTGGGACTGGGGTTTATTCTGGCGGCAGGATCCCTTTTGGTGGTGGCCCTGGTATACTTGCAACTGGGATGGTACCGGTTGCGAGAACCGATGCCGGCGTTGCCGGGGGTATTGGGTGGAGCGATTTTCACCGGTTTCTCCGTGGCGGTTTTGGAGGAGTGCCTTTTCCGGGGATTGTTGTTCGGGATCCTGCTTCGCTCACTGTCGGAGCGCACCAGTCTCTGGTTTCTTTCCGCGTTTTTTGCGCTGCTTCACTTTCTCAAACCTCCGGAAGGAGGCGGGGCCTTGGAAAATGTGGACTGGCTGAGCGGTTTTACCATGCTCGGGCGGATCGCGCTGCAGTTCCAGGATCCTTGGTTTTTTGCGGCAGAGTTTGCCACGCTCTTTGCGGTTGGCTGGGTCCTTTGTTATGCCCGGCTCCGCAGTGCTTCCCTCTGGCTTTCCATCGGGCTCCATGCGGGATGGGTTTTCGGAATCAAAGCCTTCAGTCCTCTGGCGCGGCGGGCGCTCCGGGCCGAGCGCATCTGGCCTTGGGCCGGGGAAAATCTCAGGATCGGTCTCGTCACCCTCGCGCTGGTCATCCTGGCGGGGGTGGTGGTTTGGGCATACCTCAGGCACAGGCATCGCCGGACGGAATCGCCCGGTGCCAGCGCTGGCAAGGCCTGATACTTGCCGGATCAGTGCCTCAGCGAAGAGAGCTTCTCCAGAGCGGCACACCAGTCGGACAAGTGATCGCCACTCAGGTTTTTCAATTTCCGGTCCTCATAAATCCGGTACGCCAGAAGACGCACCGCCTCCTCTGAGGGAGGTGGTGTGGAGGTGACCGAATGCGTGCTGGGAACTGACGGGGACTTTTGGTGAGTCGCGTCGTAGAATTCAAGCCAAGCGCTGTCGTGTGGTTCCTTGCTGGTGGCTGCTGTCAGTGTGCTCATGGTTCCATGGGTGGGATTGGATTTGTGGGGCCTTCATAAAGAACACGTTTCAAAACGATCTTTGGATTCACCAATCGCTCTGGTCAATTCGTGCCTTGCGGGACGGGTCCGTTTCCCGCATACTTCAGTTCATGAACTGCTCGCTACTACGTTTTCCATCTCTTCTCGCGGTCGGGACCGCGCTGTTGGCCCTCTCGTCCGCTCGCGGGCAGAACATCACCAATGGCCAATGGGCGATGACCCAGACTCCTGAAGCCATCGAGTTCCGCTCGGGTGGGGAACTGATCACAGCCTATCACATCGGCAAGGATGATCCCAAGCCCTATTTTTATCCGGTCATCGGGCCGACCGGGGAGAATGTGACCCGGCATTTCCCGATGAAGACCGGTGTCCCCGGAGAGCCGGACGATCATGTGCACCACCGCTCCATCTGGTTCGGCTTGGGCAAGGTCAATGACACGGATTTCTGGCACGAAAAAGAAGGCTCCGGCCGCACGGTTCACACGGGCATGAAAGGCCTCCAACTCTCGGGGAACAGCATGACCTTCCACACCACGACCGATTGGCTCAAAGCCGACGGGACCAAAGTTTGCGAAGACAAACGCTCCCACAAATGGACCCGCGGCGCCAACGGCAGTTTGGTCTACGATTTCGCCATTCAGCTCATTGCTTCACAGGGAGATCTCCTGATCGGGGACGACAAGGAAGGCGCTTTTGCGCTGCGCGTCCTCCCGACCATGGCCATGAAGGGAGATGTCGCCAAAGGCGGCATGGGCAACAGCGCCGGTCAGGAAGGCACCGATGTTTGGGGCAAGCGGGCCGACTGGGTCCAGTTTTTCGGGCCCGACAGCAAAGGTAATCCCCTCAGTATCACGATGATGGACCATCCTTCGAACCTGCGGCATCCTTCCTGGTGGCATGCCCGGGACTACGGCCTCTTCGCGGTCAATCCTTTCGGCCAGTCCAAATTTGAAAAAGAGGCCCCCAAGGATGCGGGCGACTATGCCATCAAGTCCGGGGAGTCTGTGACCTTGACCTACCGGGTCATGATCGACGCCGGCAAGCCGGAAACTGCCGCGTTGGGGGAATCCTACAAGGCGTTTGCCACAGAGGAGCCGGGCAAGCCCTGA
>JADZAX010000482.1 GCA_020852405.1 Verrucomicrobiales bacterium | reverse complement strand
TTCCTGATTCTTGTTGGCGGTATTTTTGGAGGCGTGCTCTGGCTCATCCAGCCGACTCTCCAGGACTATGAATTGACCATGAAGGAAGGTGCCCCAGTGCCTGGAAAAATCACCGCGGTGGAACCCAAACGAAATCTCACGATCAACGGACGACACCCTGATGAGGTTTTTTTCACCTACGGCGAAGATCCTGAAAAAACCGGACAGATGCTCATCGCCCTCGGGACCAAGCCTCAAAAAGGAAGTGAGATCACGGTGAGGGTCCGCCAAGATCAGGCCTATCCCGAAGGGATTGAACCTCTGAGAATTCCCAAATGGCTGTGGGCCCTTCCAGTCGGCATTGCCGCGTTCGGCGTCCTTTCTCTCCTCTGGGGCATTCTCAAAATCCTGCTGAAATTGTTCTTCGTCATCCGCAGCCACTGACCCCCCCCCGAGAGGAGGGAGCCCATGCCGGAAGCGCAGCCCATCAGGGTGTTTTGTCTTCCGCCAGAGAGGCCTGGACCTTCCGGGGCAGGGACGCAACCACGAGCTGGTAGGAATGCTCCACCAGTTCGCGGATCAACGGGCCCGTCAGTTGCCCTCCCAAGGTGAGCGTGTTCCAATGTTTTTTGTTCATGTGGTATCCGGGCACGATGTCCTCGTAGCGATCCCGCAGATCGAGAGAGCGATCAGGATCGCATTTCAGATTTACCCGGTGCGGCAACTCTTCCGGCACGGCGGTGGCAAACATCTTGCCGCCGACCTTGAAAACCAGCACTTCCGGACCAAAAGGAGTGGTGATCTCCGTGCCTGCAAGGGAGAGACAATGGTCGCAAAAGTCGGAAAGATTCATCCGCCAAGAAACGCTTCCAGAAGGCGGGCGTCAACGGCAGGCCCTTGAAGGCCGTGGAGCGGAGGCTGGATCCGCCAATCCCGGACGTGACGGATCCGCGCACCTCACTCTTGCCATCTCCCGGCTTCCCCGCTACAGTCCGGCCTTTTCCTGCCCCATGACCTCCCGCGAGATCCGCCAATCCTTCCTCGACTTTTTCCGCGAACAACAGCACGCCATCGTGCCCTCGGCCTCGCTGCTGCCCCAATCGCCGGGCCTGCTGTTCACCAATGCGGGGATGAACCCGTTCGTGCCGTTTTTCCTGGGGGTGGAAAAGGCCCCCTATGATCCGGCCCGCGCTGCCGACACCCAGAAATGCATAAGGGCCGGAGGCAAACACAACGATCTTGAGGATGTCGGCTACGACACTTACCACCACACGTTTTTCGAAATGTTGGGGAACTGGTCGTTCGGCAACTATTTCAAGAGGGAGGCCATCCAGTGGGCATGGGAACTGGTCGTGAGGCGTTGGGGCCTCCCGCCCCAGCGTCTCTATGCTTCCGTTTACTCTCCCAAACCGGGTGACCCGGGCGAATTTGACCAGGAAGCCTGGGATCTCTGGGCAGCCCTCTTCCGGGAATCCGGTTGCGACCCGGAAGTGCAAATCGTGCACGGCTCGGTGAAAGACAATTTCTGGATGATGGGGGAAACCGGTCCTTGCGGCCCGTGCTCGGAACTCCACGTCGACCTCACTCCCGAGGGCGACTCCGCTGGAAAACTGGTCAACAACGACTCCGACCTCTGCATCGAAATCTGGAATCTGGTCTTCATCCAGTACAATGCGGAAACCGATGGCTCGTTCCGCGAACTTCCCGCCAAGCACGTCGACACCGGCATGGGATTTGAGCGCGCCTGTTCCATCATTCAGAACACCAAAGGCTTCACCGATTTTTCCCGGAAACCGAGCAATTACGCGACGGATGTCTTCACTCCCCTGTTCGACAAATTGTCTGAACTCAGTGGGAAGCCTTACCTGGACATTTATCCCGGTCCCGGGGCGGACCGGAGGGCCTTTTCCGAAGACATGAAAACGGCGATCGCCTTCCGCGTCATCGCCGACCACCTAAGGACCCTTGCCTTTTCCATCGCCGACGGCATCCTGCCCGGCACCAACGGCCGCAACTATGTGCTGCGACGCATTCTCCGCCGCGCCGTGCGCTACGGACGCCAACTCGGTTTCTCCGGACAACGGCCGTTTTTTGGAGCGCTCGTGGAAACCCTGGTCAGGGAAATGGGCGACGTCTTCCCGGAACTGCGGGAACGGCAGGAGAGTATCCGGACCACCCTGGAACGGGAAGAGGCGGCATTCAATGAAACGCTGGACCGGGGGCTGCGGCGCTTCGAGGACGCGGTTGCCGAGGTAAAGAATGGCCAATTGAGCGGGGACGTGACGTTCGAACTCTACGACACCTTCGGTTTCCCGGATGACCTGACCAGACTGCTCTGCTCGGAACGCGGCATTGCCGTGGACGAACCCCGTTTCACCACCCTGATGGAGCAACAAAAGGAACGGGCTCGGGCAGCGCAAAAGACCTCTGTGGTGCGTGCCCTGGATCTCGCCACGGACGCGTCCACCGTTTTCTGCGGATTCGACCATGATGCGTGTGAAGCGACCATTCTGGAAATCCATCCCCAGGATGATTCAACCTTTTTCATCACGGACCGCACCCCGTTTTATGCGGAAATGGGCGGGCAGGTCGGGGACACCGGCACATTGGTGGCGGACGGGCGGGAAGTTCCGGTGCTCGGGGTGCAGCAGATCGGCAATGCCCGCGCCCACATCGTCCCCACCGGGGCCCTCGCCGGCCTGAAAGCCGCTCTCCAACCCGGGGACACCGTCACCTTGCGACTCGACACGACCCGACGCCGCCCCATCGAAGCCCACCACAGCGCGACCCATCTACTGCACTGGGCACTCCACGAGGACGTCTCCGCTGACATCGCCCAACAAGGCTCTTCGGTTGATGAGCACCGACTGCGGTTCGACTTCAACAGCGGCGCGCTCACTCCAGCCCAAATCGGTGCTCTGGAGGATCGCGTCAACACGTCCGTGCAGCGCGGGGATGCCGTGTCCTGGCGGGAGGTTCGGCACGCCGACATCAAAGGACGCGCCGACATCATGCAGTTCTTCGGGGACAAGTATGGCGAGTTCGTCCGAGTCGTCCAGATCGGCGGCCACCAGGGTCAGCTTGATGGGTATTCCATGGAACTCTGCGCGGGAACCCATGTCCGCCAGACCGCAGACATCGGTTGGTTCGCGATCCGTTC
>JADZAX010000481.1 GCA_020852405.1 Verrucomicrobiales bacterium | reverse complement strand
GTTGGGCAAAGAAACCCGGCACGCGTCGCTCACCCTGGGTGAACACAGCCTCTCCTGGTCCTCGAACGGCGTGTCCATCCCGGCGGAAAGCTCACCCGCAAAAACATTCGCCCGCTTGTTCCTCAAAGGAACTGCGAGCGAGATCGGGCAGCAAAAGCAACGCCTCGCTGAAGGACGCAGCATTCTGGACACGGTACTGAAAGAGGCCCGGAGCATGGAAAACCGGGTCAGCGCCATGGACCGCGTGAAGCTGGACCAATATCTGACCGCAGTGCGTGAAACCGAGGCCGGTCTTCTCAAAGCGGACCGGTGGATCGACACTCCCAAACCGGCGGTCGCGACGCCTCCTCCGGCGGAGATCCCCTCCGCTGATGTGGCCGGCATCCTGCGGGCGCATTTCCAGGTTCTCGTGCTGGCCCTGCGGTCGGATTCGACACGGGTCGCCGCCCTTGGCGGAAACGGCGGGAGCCAGGTGCCTCCTTTGAAAGGAGTCACCATGGGCTACCACGGCCTTTCGCATCACGGCAAGAATCCCGAGATGATCCATCAATTGGAAATCATCGACCGGGCAACGCTCGCGGCTTGGCTGGAATTCCTCACCGCCCTGCGCGACACGCCGGAAGAGGATGGCAGCCTTCTCGACCACACCCAGGTTCTTCTGGGGAGCAATCTGGGCAACGCCAGCGGTCACATCACGACGAACCTGCCCATCATCCTCGCCGGAGGGCCGTTCCGCCATGGACAGCATCTCGCCTTTGGCGAGAAACAGAACCACCCCTTGGGGAATCTCTTCGTCAGCATCCTCCAGGGTCTCGGCTTTGAAGAGGAACGCTTCGCTTCCGGCACCAAGGCGTTGCCGGGTCTGGAAAGGAATGGGTGAAGATCACCCTTTGAGACTCGCGAGAAAAGCGATCAGATCGCGCAGCTCTTCTCGGCTGAGCTTTTGCGTCAGCCCGAAAGGCATCAGGGTGCCGATGTTCTGCCGGGAGGCAATCTGCCCCATGGGTACCGCTTCGGATGTCTTCGTGGCGGTGTCGCGCACCCAGAGCACGCCGTTCTCCTCGCGGTCCCGGTAGCCGGTGAACACACGGCCTTCTTTGGTGGTCACACTGAGGGCAAAATAGCCTTCCTTGAGCTGCCGGTCCGGCCAGAGCACGGATTCAATCAGCAGATCCACCGGCAAGCCTCCTCCCACCGTGGAGAGATCGGGCCCGATGATACCGCCCTGTCCCCCGACCTGGTGGCAGGCGACGCAGCCGAGCCCGGGCTGTTGGAACAGAGCCCGTCCTTTTTCGACCGAGCCATTCTCTTTCACTTCCGCCGCCAAACCGGCGACATAAGCCGCATCGTAAGGTTGGACGCCAGGGGCCGGCTGCCCGGACTCCAGAGCGGCTTTCAATTCCGCCGAACCGCGTCCCATCGCCACCAATGCGGTAGAAACCGTCGAGGCGGAGGCTCCCGGGAGCGGGGCGCGGCGCAGAGCCTGCGTCAAGGCCGCATCCCCTCCCTTGCGGTTGACCAACGGCACCAACCAGGCGGCGACCGCTTCGGCGGAAAAGGATTCTTTGGACAGCACACCCGTCAGGCATTCCGCGGCTGCTTTCACCTCCAACCCCGCGAGGGCATCGAGCGCGGCAAGCCGGACCCGGGTCACCGTCCCGGAGGATTCGACCACGGATTTCAGGTCGGTCCCGGCCCCACTTCCTCCCAGCCGGGCGTGAGTCCCGGCGGCGGCGGCACGGAGTTCTTCGGGGGCATCGTTATCCAGCAGAGCGGCTTTCGCTGCGGGGGCAAGGTCCCCAATCTTCCACCAACCGGCCAGATCCATCGCCAGGGCGCGGGTTCCCGGAGCCTCCCCCGGCTGAAGCAGAGCCTGCAACCGCGGCAACGGATCACCCGCCGGCCGGAGTCCCCGTCGCTGGGCCGCCTCCCGCAGGGCGGCCAAGGTCGGCGCGGCGACATCCTGAGCTTCAAAAAGCTGCCGCAGATCCTCCCCCGTCCCGAGTCGGGCGAGCACACCGGCAAAACGCTGCCGCACCGGTGCCGCAAGATCGCGCGTCAACCAATCCCTTGCGGTCTCCGCCGCCTCGCTTCCGCCGTAGGCTTCGAGGGCGTAGGCAAGTTGTTCCGGCTTCTCCAGAGTAAGGCGGTTCTGACGCACCGCAGGCAGCCAGCGCGGGGCCAGCGCATGGGTCGCCTGGGTCAGCGCATAATCGAGGTGCTGGTCCATTTTCTGATCCAGCACCTGCAGAGCAATCCCCATAGCTTCAGCCTCCGGCAGATTGCCGCAGGCTACCACGGCTTCAAGCCGGACGCGGGGATCAGGATCGGCAACGAGCTTTCCGAGCGAGGACTGCCAATGTGGGAACGCGGTGCCTGACTGGCCGAGGAGACGGCCCGCGAAAGCCCGCACCCCCGGTTCCTTGGCGGCCAACAACCGCTCGATAGGGGCTGCGGTGAGTTCGCCGGAGGCATGGGCGAGCCCGGCGAATTCAAAGGCCTCGGCATCATTTGCGGCGGTTTCTATGCCGGGCAGCGGATGCGCTGTTCCGTTTCCGATATGGCGACGGAGGATTTCAAGCCGGGCCTGCTCGCGGTTCCACCGTTCCGCGGAAGTCAACTGGCTCCGCAGGGCGGCATCGGTCATGCCAGCGATGTCGGGACGGGGCATCAGGGGTCGCCCTTGGGCGGTGATGCGCCAGATCCGCCCGTGCTCATGGTCGCGGTCAGGATGCCGG
>JADZAX010000480.1 GCA_020852405.1 Verrucomicrobiales bacterium | reverse complement strand
GGCCCATGGACGGTGACCGGCATGAGAAACCCGGTCTGATCAAATCTTCGATTCTCCCTCATCTTTCAGAGTTTACGAGCCGCAGTCCTGCTGGCACTGTTCCCTCCATGCTCGTCCAGTCACCCCCAACCCGCCTCTGGCCCTGGTTCCTCTGGCTGGGTATTTTTTACGCGGTTTGGACCTGGCTGGTCTTCGGCCTTGACCGTTGGCAGGATGTCCGCCAACACGGAGGGATCGCCCTCGCGATGGCCGCGGGCAGCTATGTGGCCGGCGCCACGCCGATGGGGGGAGGAACCGTGGGATTCCCCATCCTGGTGCTGCTCTTTCACGAGTCCGCCCAATTGGGACGGGACTTCAGCTTCGCGGTCCAGTCCATCGGGATGACCAGTGCCAGCATTCTGATCCTCTGTCGCCGGCAACCCCTGGCGTGGGCCATGCTGCAAGGTGCCTGCCTTGGATCCCTCATCGGAACGCCTCTCGGGGTTCTCTTCCTCGCTCCGATTGTGCCGGCGCTTTGGATCAAACTGATTTTTGCGGTGGTTTGGGCGAGCTTCGGCCTATTGCACCTCACCCGGATCGGTGAAATCGCCGGCCACAACGGCATGACGGATTTCGATGAGCGTTGGGATTTCCGGACCGGACTGATTGCGGGATTGGGAGCCGGAGCCACGGTGGCCGCAGTCACCGGAGTCGGCATTGACATGGTCCTCTATGCCTTGCTGGTGCTGCTCTGCCGGGCGGACCTGAAAATCGCCATTCCCACTTCGGTGCTGATCATGGCCTTCACCTCTCTGGTGGGCGTCGCCACCAAAGCCCTGACAACGGGGGTGCAGCCGGGTGTTTTTGAAAACTGGCTTGCCGCCGCCCCCATCGTCGCTCTCGGGGCTCCGCTCGGGGCGTTCATCGTGAGCTTGATCGGACGGAAGCCGACCCTGATTTTCGTCGCTTTTCTTTGTGTCGGACAGTTTGTTTGGACCTGCCGGGAGGAATGGCCCGCTCTGGGACCTGGAGGATTGGCCATCGCCCTCGCGGCAGTGGGCCTTTGTCTCGGCGGATTTGAAATGCTCCGGGCGAAGGGCGCCCGCCTTGCCCTGGACCGGGAACATTCCCAGTCGGGTCCGCAGGCGCCAATGCGGACTGGTCCATGACCGGCATATACGAGCAGAATGGCCGGTCATGAAACGATTATTGCTGGCTTACTGCTTTTTCCAGGGAATAACCCTGACCGCCTCGGAGCCCTGCCAACTGGCCGACCGAGGCGAGGCCGTTCTTCCGATCATTCTGAGCCAGAACGCCCCGGTCCCGACGCGGGAAGCCGCTGCAGATCTGGCCCTGATCCTGGGCAAAATTACCGGTGGTCACTTCGTCATAGAGACGACCGGGGAAGAAGCGCCCGCCCGGGGCATCATCCTTGGCACCGAAGAGGAATTTCCCTCGGCCGAAGACCACGCCGCCTTGGAGGCTTTCCCCGAGCCCCGCAGCCGGGAACGCTTCCTCCTCCGCAGTACCCCAGGCCGGCTCAGGATCGTGGCATCGGACCCTCTGGGCGTCGGCCCGGCCGTTTACACCCTGCTCGACCATCTCGGTTGTCGCTGGGTGTTTCCATCGGACAAATGGGAACTGCTGCCGCATGCGCCCGATCTCTCCGTGGACCTGGACCGTGTCGAGGCTCCCGTCTTCCGGCTTCGCCAGTTTTTTGGCACCGGAGGATTCGGCCCACCGAATCCGATCGATCCAAAGCTCACTCTGAGGGATCGCTGGGAGACGTGGAAAAAGCGCAACCGCTTCGGCGGCGAATATCTCTTTTCGGGCCACACCGGGGAAGCGTTCAGTCTGGCTGCCCGGGCCGAACTGGAGGCGCACCCGGAATACCGGGCCATGGTCGACGGCCAGCGCCGTCCCTGGGCCGTGGGAGTCAAACCGTGCGCCTCGAATCCGGCAGCCGTGAAGCTGTATCTGGAAGACCGGCTCAGAGCCTTCCGCCAGGCTCTCACGACCGATCCCGACGGGCCCCGCTCCTTCGCGGTCTCGGTCGAACCCGGTGATGGCGGAGGGCATTGCGAATGCCCCGATTGTCTCCGCATTGGCAATGGCTCGGTGAGCGACCGGGTGTTCCATCTAGCCAACCAGGTAGCCAATGCGGTCGCGGTTGAGTTCCCCGGACGCTACGTCAGTCTCTACGCCTATAATGAGCATGCCGCTGTGCCCTCCCTCCCGCTCGAACCGAATGTTTACGTGGTGCTCATCCCGTATGGCTTTCAACGCACCGGCCTGTCGGGGGACGATCTCATCGCTGCCTGGAGTGCCAAATTGAAGCGCAAGAGCCTCTATGATTACTGGTCCATTCCCGACTGGGAAAACTGCCTGCCCTCCTTCGACTTTGTCCATCGTCCGGCAGAACGGATCCGTCAGTGGCACGACGCCGGCATTGAAGGGGTGAGCAACGAAAGTGTCTGGAGCGCCGGTGCGATGGGGCTCGGCTGGTATGTTTCTTCGCGGCTCCTCTGGAACCCCGCCACCCAGGAACGGGCAGTCCTGGATGAGGTCTATCGGCGCGCCTTCGGTCCAGCGGAGCCACCGCTGCGCAGAATGCTGGAGCGCTGGAGCAGCGGATTCCTCCTCCACAGCCACGAGCTGGCCCTCAGTTTCCGCGACCTCGCCGAAGCCCGGAAACTGGCCGCAGGTTCGCCGGAGATTCTGGCCCGGACCGATGATCTGCTCTCCTACGTCCACTATCTCAGGCTCTGGTTTGATTACCAGGAAGCCAAGCCGGGCACCCCGGAGCGTGCCGCCGCCGCCCGGAGCGTCGTCACTCATCTCTGGCGGAGCTATGCGGATGGCATGACCAGTCCCTACCGGATGTGGCAACTCGTGGCCAACCGCTATGAAAAAGACCCGGCCCTCGTCACCGACTTTGATCCCAAAACCCCCGGCGCCAGCGGGTGGCGGGATCTTACCCCGATCACGGGAGCGGATTTGGAGGCCTTTCTCGCCGGAGGACTGCGCCGCCACCAACCCGGTGACTTTCCCATGCCACGCTATGGCACCTCCATTCTGCCGGTGGCCGCCCTGACCGGACCGAAGGGCGAATTTTCGAAACCCCTGCGGATCGGCTCCACAGCGGAGTTTGAATTTGAGGCGTTGCCGGAAATGACAACGCTTCCACTCCGCATCCGGGTCGCGGCAAAGTCCAACGCCCAACCGGACAAACTGACGCTGACCCGCCCCGACGGCACCAAGGTTCACGAGCAGTCCTTGCCAGCCGATGGTGCCATCCGGGATCTCGAAATTCCCCTGAAAGGCCCGGGACGCTACCGTCTTGAAATCTTCGATCAGAAGACCACGTTCGACCTCTCCGCGCCCAAGGGGGTGCCCTTGATTCTGCGGTCGTTCACCAGTCCCGACCTCTCAGCACGGCTGTGGTTCCAGGTGCCAAAAGGCCTGAAACGTCTCGCCATTGCCTGTCCCGGAGTCATCCCCATCAAATTGTTCGACGCCGACGGAAATTCTGTGGCGCATTCCGGAGAAAAATTCCTGATTGTCGATATCCCGCCGGGACAGGATGGGCGACCTTGGAGCTTCAGCGGATACAAAAGCTACACCCCGATCCGGTTCATCAATGTGCCACAGGCGATGTCCTTTTTCCCGGACGCTCTCATGGTTCCAGAAACCCTTCGCAACGAACCATGAGTGACTTTGGCAAATGGCTCTTTTGGGGAGGCCTGGGTCTCGCCGCCATCGGGGCTCTGTTCTGGCTGGGCGGCGACCGGATGCGCTGGTTTGGTCACCTGCCGGGGGACATCCACCTGGAGAGAGAAGGTGTTTCCTTCCACTTCCCCGTCGTGACCTGCCTGCTCCTCAGTGGGCTGCTGACGGTGATCTGGCGACTCCTTTCGCGCTGAGGACGCTCATTTCAGTTCCGGAGGGACATTCCCATACTGCCAGCCACCGGTGAAACGTGGCAGTGCCTTGCCGGACGGCACGGCGTCTGGCTGAAGGGATTGCGACAATTTGATCCCGGTGTCCCGCATCAGGGTTCCCGCAGTGGGAATGAGATTGCTGTAGGATGTCAGACGCGTCTCGTAGCCGCCGCCATGGGGTCCTAGAGCTTCCTCGGTGGGAACGTAGCCGACACACCCGTTGGCGAGGCTGACCGGGAAGGTGAAGGGAAATGGGGAAGCCTTTTTCTGGTCCAGTCCGAACTGGCAGAAATACTCCGCCGGAGTGGTCAAAAAGACCGCCGGACCGACCTGGACGGCTTGGATTTCGACCTCGCGCACGGGTTCGCGCTTCGTGTAGTGGTCCAGCAGGACAATTTCCTTGGCCCAGATCCAATCGTTGAGAGCCTTGGCGTCCTTGGGTTTGGTCTGGACGATGGCACGGCAGCGACTGAGGCGGTCCGGATCAATCCTCCGTCGGGGGATTGGCAACACTTCGGACCGGGTATCCACCGTCAACTCCCGGGTCCTCCGGAGATCCAGAAGCACCTTCACCGCTTCCGCTCCGATCCGTCCCCCCACTTTCATGGCATCGGATTCTCCAGTGAGCCGGACATTGGGATCGCTGTTGTCGACCTGGGTGACATCTCCGGAAGCTCCATTGAGGAACACCACCACCACGTCAGGTCCGAAGGTGCCGCGAATGACATGCTCCAGATACCAGATGTAATTGGCCGAGATCCCCGGCGGACTGGCGGTGGCATGACAGGCAAAGTTCACCACACAACCGGTCAGTTTTCCGTCATCATTCCAAGCCCCGATCACTCCGACCTCCGGATCGATCGGGCCCGCTGTTTCCACCATGTCTGGATTGCCGTAGTGGGGATGGGTGAAACTGAGACCGTTTTTCATCCGCCACCTCCGGTTGAACGAAACCGTTTCCTCCAGTCCCCGGCCAAACCCCACTTCCTGGGCGGCGCGGGTTTCCCAGGCCTTCACCACCGCCCCGACAATGCCGTCGACGAACTGATCCAGGTATTGCGCATCGGCCATCGAGGACTCTTCATAGGCGAGCTCTTTCAGCCAGGGCTCGGCGTCATCGAACTCTCCGGGCAGGATCATGCCGGTGGGACCGGAGGAATGGGAATGCGAGGCCCCGAGCAGAATGGACCCCGCCGGGATGCCGGTGCGTTCCTGAATGGCACGGCGGACCGCATCGACCTGGGCCCGCATGATGAACAACGCATCCAGACCGACCAAGGCCACGGTTTTGCCGCCATCGTCGAACACCACCGCCCGGACCTTGCAGGCGTCGTGGAATTGGGTGTGAAAGCCTTTGCCATAGCCGCCGGGGCGCTCCATTCCAAGCGCAGGGGAGACATCCACCTCGGCGAAGCCGACTTTGACCGGGGCCGCGGAGGCGGCGCCACCCCCGATCCAGAGAACCAACAGACTGAGCCAGAAACGAAGCGTGCGTTGCATGTCTTCTTGTCTACCAGAATCCGATGCCGAAGACCATGGCGCATACCGGGACGCGGCCCTTCGCCCTCTCCCAACGCGGGGAAGTTGGTGAATCAAGAGCACCTGCTCACTTATCGCCATCCATCACGGGAAGGCCTGTTATCCGAATCCGCGAGAGGAGCCAGATCGCCCAACGCTCATTCCACTGATTCATTGGATCCACAAGGAGATCCCGCAAGCTTACCACGGGTCGGCAGGTTGAAGACGTGAATGGATTGGTCCTTCTTCGCGCAACGCTTCGGTTGCTCACCGGTTTTGATTTTGTCGGACACAAAGGCCAGTTGCGTGGGAGTGATCCAGGCCACCCCTTCGACATTGCCATAGAGGATGTTTCCCTTTGGAGTGCGTGGAAACCACAAGACCTGCCCCTCGTCAACAAAGTCCCAGGTTCCGGGCTGGAAGCGCCCGATCCAAAGCGCGGAAGTCATCTGCGAAACGACAGCAATACGGTCTTCCACAATGTCGAGACTGGCGTAATCTTCAAACGGCACACACTTGGGAAGTTTGATGGTTCCCCTGTGTTCCCAATGATCCGAAGCCTTCCGCAAAATCTGGATGCGTCCGCCGCCCGGCTTGCGCCCGGCCGCCCCACCGCGACAGCGGTTGCCTTCGCACAACCCGAGCACGAAGTCCTCATCCCCCCGGGACACGTAGGTCAGCCCTTCGAGGCCCTTGTTGTCACTGGACAAGGGGAAATCCACCGAGGCACTGTCCAGATAGCGGAAGTCCTCGTCGTATTCTTCGATGCGGGGCTTGAAGAGATTCTCACCAAAGGCGACCGCTTCGATGATGATCAGAAAACGGCCCCATCGCTCATGGAAAGCCAGATCCTCAAAACCCGCGCTCTCGCCACGCTGGCGCAACAGGGCATTGTCAGGATGCCCGATCGCCAGAGGATTGCCTAGGCACGCAATGTGCGGGGAGTTGTCAAAAATCACGAAAAAGCAGTTGTTCTTCAGCAGAACTCCGCTCGCTTCCAACCGGTCGTCGACCGTTCCCACGATGCCCGGCGCGCCCACCAGCAGGTCGCGGATCCGGTACTCGGCAACGAGTTCGAGCGTTGGGGCCAGCGGTAGGGTTGGACTCATGGAAAAACTCCGGGATGCCATGGAAGGTATTTCTGCCGGGCGGGCTCTGATTCAACCGCCACCCAAAGTCCCGCCAAAACAGCGGGCCAATCGCCAAGGTCACTATACGGAAGCCGAGGAGGCCGGTCAACGTGAGAGGACCATCACTTCTTCCGGAACCGCACAAGGTAGTTGTCCTTGAGAACCCCGGAGGTTTCGGCAATTTTTTCGAAGCCCGCCGCAACGATCTCTTTTTCAAACGTATCCTGACCGGCGCGAACGTGGCTGAGAATCCAGTCGGAGCTTTCGCCCTCAATGCGTTTGAAGTCGATGAGAACGACTTCCCCCCCCTTTTTTAGGGCATTGTGGAGGGATGTCATCGTGGCGTGGGGATACTCGAAGTGATGGTAAGTGTCGCAGATGAAAGCGAGGTCGAGGTCGGCTCCGGGAAGTTCGACGGAGCGATCGGTGCAGAGGATGGGTTTGATGTTGGACATCTGCGCTTGCGCGGCGCGGGCACTGATGTGGTCGAGAAATTTTTGGGCGATATCGACGGCATACACTTTGCCGGATGCGCCGACGGACTTGGCGAAAGGCAGCGTGAACAAGCCGGTCCCGGCGCCGATGTCGGCCACGACCATGCCGGGCTTGAGTCCCACGGCTCCCAGAATCTTCGCCCGCTGATCGAAGACTTCCCGGCTTTCCGTTTCGAAGCGCTGCGTCCACTCCTCGACTTTGAGATTGGGATCGAGAAATTTCTCATTGATACCGGGTTTGACACTTGTTTCCTGGGCGAAAACGGGCAGAGCACAAACGGCGAGGATCAGACTAAAGCGGTAGGGTTTCATGGCAGGGGTCGGATTTGAGGACGGGGTGCAGGAATGGAAGTGAATGGAAAGGCACTTTGGAGGGATGGCAACCGGAGGAGCGCGCGGGGAGGAATTCACCCGGCACCGAGTTGCTTGGACCGGGCTGCGAAACGTTTCTGGAGGTTGGTGCAAACATTGTCACAGAGCTCGGTGATCGTGGGATCGGCAATAAAACAAATGGTGAGGAGTCCTTCCTTGCGGCGACCGACCATTCCGGCTTCGGCGAGGGACTGGACGTGGCGGGAAACATTGGCCTGAGTGGTCCCGGTGGCGGCGACGAGGTCGGTGATGGTTTTCTCCCCCTCCTCCAGCGCCCGGAGAATGCGGAGGCGGCTTGGCTCGGCGAGCACGCGAAACCACGAAGCGATCATGGACAGGGCTTCGTCGGAAATGTGAGGCAGTGAGTGGGGATGGGTGGCCATGGCAAAAATCAAACTTGCAACCCTCTTGCTATATGCGTATAAACGTATATGCTCAATAGGACTTCTAAACTATGAAAAAAATCCCATCCTTCAAGCACTTTCTCCCCAGTGCGGCAGCTTGCGGGCTGGTGGGAATCCTGGTCTCCCACACTGCCCTTGCCGGTCCCCCCGAAGGACGTGTCATGCCTGCCGAGGCGCGCGAGGTTATCCAGGGTCTCTTTGCGGACCATGCGAAGATCCGCCGCGCCGTGACCACGACAGAGGATGGCTATGTGGCGGTGACGGAGTCCGATGACCCGAAGGTGGCCGGAGCCTTGCACAAACATGTGACGCAGATGGCCGAGCGGCTTGAGTCAGGCCTGCAGGTCCGGCGCTGGGATCCGGCCTTTGCAGAGTATGTGGCTCACTACAAGGAGATGGATCATCAATTTCAAAAAACGGAAAAAGGAGTGCGCATAGTGGTCAAGGGCCGCACCCCGCTGGCGGTGAAAGTGGCGCAAAATCATGCCGCTGTGATCAGCGCCTTTGCGGCCAACGGCTCGGAAGAGCACGACCGCAGGCATGAACCAGTGAAAAAATAGCAGCAATCCTTAGAACCCAACCCAAAGAACCATGAAGATCGAAAACGCAATCCGCGCCCTCGCTGGCACCTTGATCCTAGTCGGCACCGCGCTGGCCCATTTTGTGAACCCGAACTGGATATGGCTGACGGTTTTTGTCGGCGCCAATCTGCTGCAGTCCGCCTTCACCGGCTGGTGCCCGGCAGAGACGATTCTGAGAAAGATGGGCGTCGGGAAAGGAAAATAGGATGGTGGTTCCCGGTGAAATCGGTCGGCAGGATTCTCGCGGGGCACTGCCCGTCAGGCAAATTGACAGTCCCGCCAGAGCATCAGTTCAGGCTATCCTGCCACCAGCGAAAAAAGACAAACGCCAGGTGCAACCACCGAATCATTGACCTGGAAGAAGCCCCGTTCAGTCTCACTTTTTCAGGAGTTCCGCCATCGCCCATCCCAAGGCATGGCCGACTTCCAGGTAAGTCCAGGCGTTCCGGTTGTAATGATAGCCCTGATTTTTTGGGGAGACGTCGGCGTCTCGCCAAAAATCCCTCGCTTCCACCGTCTTCACCGTTCCGGTGAATTCAGGATGTTTATCCGGATCCCCCACAGCGAGTTGAGCATTGGCAATGGTTAGCCCGGGTTCCGCCAGCTTCCATCCATCAAACGCGATGGTGGCCATCACGAACGGTGCGTCCGGCACCTTGAAATCTTCCCGGAGGTGTTTGATCAGGCTGACGAGGTTCTGCTCGTAGCGGCTGGCGTGGGCCGGGTTCTGAT
>JADZAX010000479.1 GCA_020852405.1 Verrucomicrobiales bacterium | reverse complement strand
GCAACTGCGCCGGGCAGCTACTTCGAGGAGTCATAGAGCTTGTAGGTGCCGACCACAATCATCAGAACCGCGAAGATGCGGGTCAGCGTCTGGTTGCTGAGGGACTTTACGTATCCGGCGGCGAAATAGGCCACCAGAGCAGCCCCGATGGCCGTGGGAATGATGAGATCCCACCGGATCAAGGAGTCCTGTTTGAATCGGAGGATGGCCATCAAGGCGGTAGGGGCGATGACCGCCATCGAGGTTCCCACCGCGTGCTGCTGATCCAGTCCAAGGATGGCGACGAAGGCCGGGACCATGATGATTCCGCCGCCAACCCCGCAGAGACCACCGACCACGCCTCCGACAGAACCGATGAGGAGACAATAAAAGAGGACTTTGGGATCGGGCATGATGGGTCGGGAGGTGGGTTCACCGCCGCAGCGGCTTGGTTTCTGAAGGGATGAGGATTTCAGCCATGAGCTGCTCCAGCACGAGGCGGGGCTCCAGAGCGCTGGTGACGAGGCGCAGATTCGCCCTGAGGCAACGCTCCAAGTCGCGGGTGAGTTCCGCCACCGTGAAGGCGTCGCATTCCTGCGCTGCGAGGTAGAGGGGGTAGCAGTTGATACCGCCGTCCTTTTTTCGGGTCAGGTGGGCGGTTTCCCTTGCCGGGAGACGGTTCACCGCACTCTCGAAGTTCCGGTAGTTTCCCTTGGCGTTGAGGCGATGGCGTTCCACCAGATCCCGTGCCTGCAGCAGGGATCTCACCTTGGGGATGATGGCGGCGAGCAGCAGGGCGATGGCGTTTTCTCCCTTGCGCAGCTGCTGGTCGAGGAGTTTCAGGGCCAGTCGCAGATTGCGCTTCTGCACCGCGTCGCCGATTTCGAAAATGATGCCGGCATGGGTGGATGCCACGACGGCTCGCACATCGTCCTCCGAGGCCCGTCGCCGTTCCCCGAGGTAAAGGTCCAGCTTTTCCAATTCACTCTGGGCCTGCCGGGTGTCCACGCCGACGAAAAGAACAAACAGCGAGAGGGCTCTGTCAGTAAAGGAGAGTCCTTTTTGCCGGGACCAGCCCTCCACCAGCGCTTCCATCTGGTCTGTCCAGGTCGATTTGGAAATGTCGATCCGGTCATGAACGCTGACTTCGGCGATGTCGCTGAAGTGTTTGAAAAAAGTGCGCCGCTTGTCCACCTCGGAGGCACTGAGGACGAACTTCACCCCCGGGGCCAATCCGTCCCGGAGCACCGCGAGAAGTCGCTCCACCCAGGCCAGGGTCGTGTCGGAGCGGCCGAGGACCGTATCCGCGAAAAAGTTGGCGCCCTGCAGCCAGACGACTTTGTCTCCGCCGAAAAAAGGCAGCGTTTGCAGGCCCTGCAGGGTGTCCCCGATGATCTGGATGGTATGGTCGACCGTGTCCGCCTGCCCCGCGATGATTTCCGTGCCGAATTCATCGTCCGGCGGAGCCAGTTCCCGGACTTTTTTCATGGCCAACTCTTTGGCGCGCGCTTCATCCGTTCCGAAAAACCCGAACAGGGTGCCTTTCGCGACGGTTGGGGTTGCTGCTTTTTTGCGCGCTGTTGCTGCCATGCGGCTCCTATGGTGGAACCGGGCACCGTGAAATGCAACGATTTGGTTCCCGAAAATCCCTTCTGCGGTTTCTGGGATGGCAATACCGGACCCCTCCTGAAATCAGGGGTGGGCGGTCTTCGATGCCCCAGTGAAGAGATACTTGTAAAAAGCCGGAAACTCGCGAGCCACGGAAAACAGATCCCTCCATTCCATGAAATCGGCGGCGGCGACCTGCAGCTTCAGCCCCGCAGCTTCCTGATGGAAAGCCAGCCGGCAGCGCGTGAGATGGAACCACTGGGAGACCACGATCACTGACTGCCAACCGTGCTGCCCGGACAGGGCTGCGGTGTTGATGGCCGTGGCGCGGGAATCGACTCCGAGGGAGTCCGTGATGACGTCCTGGGGCGGCACGCCCCGGGAGATCAAAAAATCGCGCATCACAGTGGCTTCATCCCGTTGCACGGTGCCATCATAGCCTCCGCTGGTGACAATGGCCTTGACGAGTCCCGCTTGGTACAATTCCAGAGCTTTGCGGCAGCGCGCCTCGGTGCGCGGAGCGGGCCGACCATTCGCGAGCACGGCATTGCCGAGGACTACGGCGACATCCGCCGGGTGGTATGTCCTTGCTCGCAGTCCGTCAACGGATACCCAGATAAGATGTGCCACAACCCAAAGCAGCGGTAGTGCCAGCCAGCGGAGATGACGGGATTTCATAGGATGTCGAAGTTCAAACCAGGATACTGGGTAAGGTATTCCTGGAATGTTTCAAGCGGATGCCGGGAATGGCTTTTTCGTCGGGTTCGTGGCTCGACATCGTGGTGCGTTGGCGCGACAGTTCCCCTGATGAAACTTTGTCCTAAGGCCCTTCTGGCCTCTGTTTTGCTGTTGGATTGGTCTTCTGGAGTTGCCAATGCCCAGGATCCTGGGCAATTGCAATCTCTCTGGGCCGGGGTGACGAAGCACTGGTCTGACGGTGATTTGGCCGGTTCCGAGGTGGCTGCCGGGGCATTGATCGGAGCCCTGCTGCCCAAGGCCACGGATTTCAGTCTGGGGGTGCAGTTGAATTCGGCGTATCACAACCGGGCCTCCATCCGTTTCATGCTCGGTGACTACCCCGGCGCGGAGGCTGACCTGTTGCTGAGCCTCCAGCAGGCTGCTGCCATCCAGCCTCCCCCGGGGCTGCCCCCTCAGGCCATCCCTCAAATGATGGCCATGGTGGACGACCGGAAACGGCTCAGCCTGAGGGCTCTGACTAATTTCTATTTGGCATCGGGAGATCTGGAACGCGCAACCGCCCGATTCCGTGAGGCCTTGGCCATCCGTCCGCTATGGGAAAAGCAGGGCGAGGACAATCCGGCGATGGCCTACCAGGTGCTGGCTAGTGAAATCTCCACCATGGAAGGCACCTTCCACCGCCAGACCGGTGATTACCCCAATGCGATGGAGGCGTTTCTGAAGCGGATCAATGAGCTGGAATCGGCCTGGGCCAAAGTGGAAAAAATGTTCGGGGGCAGTGCCACGGACATGACAGACCAGCTCCGCATGAATTATCTCCGGGGCATGGCCAACTGCCTGATGGAACTGGCGGAGATCTCCTCGCTGATCGGAAATCAGGCGGAGGCGGTCGGTTTTTGCAACCGGGCTCGCGAAGCGGCCACCGGGATGATGCCGCTCTACGAGAAATGGGCGGTGACGACATTGAAGACCAATCCCGCGATGCCGAAAGAAACGATCGAAACCACCCTGAGTGGTGTCCGGACCAACGCCACCTACCTGCTCTGCGAACGTTCCGCCCGGGTTTTTCGGGCTGCCGGGAAGGAGAAGGAGGCGCTTGCGCTGGTCCTTGAAGGTATCAAATCCCGCGGTGAGGACTTCAAGCAGCAGCGCTTTCTTTCGTTGGAATACAATGTCATCCGCCCCGAGGAGAGCTTCACCCTGCTGGGCGATCTCTTTAGCGGAGTGGGAGATTTCCCCGCCGCGGCGAAGGCCTATGCGAAAGCGCTCGCCCTGACGAAGGAGCAGTACCCGGCGGGCCATCCCGGTCATCTGGAGATTCTCGAGAGCATCGCATTGTTGCACCGTCTGGAAGGCAAACCGGAAGAGGCCCGGGCCGTCGCCCGGCAGGTGATGGAGGGGCGATTGGAGAACCTTGGGCTGGTGCTCGCCTTTGCCGACGAGCCCCAACGGCTCGCCTACCGCGACTCGATCGATCCCTGGAGTCTCCCAGCCAGTCTGGGCCTGACCGCCGACCTGTGCGACATGGTGCTGCGCACCAAAGGCATCGTGCTGGACAGTCTTCTGGAGGACCAGACGCTGCTGCGGAAACGGGACGGCGTCGAGACCGCCGCGGTTTTCCGCGAGCTGGAAATGACCCGACGTGAGCTGATGGTGGCCCTGCTTGCCGGTGCCGCCCCAGGTGGTCCTGAGACCACTGCTTTGCGGAAAACCATCGCCGGATTGGAGATGAAGTTGAGTGGCGAGGATCCCCGGTCCCGCCGATCGTCCAAGGCTCTCGCCACCACCACGGCGGAAGTCACTGCCTCCGTGCCTGCGGGATCGGTTTTGGTGGAGTTCATCCGATACCAGGATTTCGCCGCCCCCGGGCGGAGTGTTCCGCGCTATGGAGCACTGGTGCTGACCTCCGGTGCGGAACCGGTCTGGGTTCCTCTGGGGAACGCGGAGCCGGTCGAGCAGAGTCTCGAGGAGTATGCGAGGGCGGTGCGGTCGGAGTTGCCCGATGCCGAAATGCAGAAACTTCTCCGGGGATTGCATGCTTCCCTTTGGGAACCGATCGAAGCGCATTTGCCGGCGGCGGCGCCACTGGTGCTGGCTCCGGATGGGGCTTTGAACTTCCTGTCCTTCGCCACCCTGCTAGATGCGGAGGACCGTTTCCTGTCCGCCCGGCACCCGCTCTCCTATGTCACCTCCGGACGGGACCTGCTGCGGGGTGCGGTCAGGAAGCGTCCCCAGACGGTCGAGCTTTTGGCCAATCCGGATTTTCAAACGCCGGCCGCCAGCACCCCTTCCTCCAAGGACAGCCGATCCGCCGCCGGGATCATTGCGATGCGTGGCACCTTGGCTCGGATCGGACTTTCTCCTCTCCCCGGAACCAAGGTGGAGGCGGATCAGTTGTCCGGCATTCTCACCTCCGAATGGGGCTGGAAGCTCACTTCCCATCTCGGACAGGAAGCCCGGGAAGCGGTTGTCAACGCCATGGCCGCACCGGGGGTCCTGCATCTGGCGACCCACGGATTCTTCCTGCCCCGGACCGGAAAACTGGAGACCCTGCAGCGGGCCCGCCGCTACTGGGACCCCCTGCGGGCGCCGGGCCGCGGGCAGGACGCGACTGCCGTGCTGGGCGATGTGGTGTTGCAGAATCCCATGCACCGCAGCGGGGTCGCTCTCGCCGGAGCCGAGACCACCCTCGGCCAGTGGGGAGGCGGTCGCATTCCCGAAACCTCAACTGACGGCATTCTCACCGC
Organism: Verrucomicrobiales bacterium; assembly: GCA_020852405.1. Taxonomy (GTDB): domain Bacteria; phylum Verrucomicrobiota; class Verrucomicrobiia; order Verrucomicrobiales; family DEV007; genus JACKQE01. The sequence goes on along the minus strand of JADZAX010000479.1, from coordinate 4,892 downwards.
CGGAGAAATCGCCGGACTGGATCTGACGGGCACCTGGTTGGTGGTCCTGTCAGCCTGTGAAACCGGACTCGGCGAAGCCCGTTCGGGCGAAGGTGTGCTCGGCTTGCGTCGCGGGCTGATGCAGGCGGGAGCCCAGAATCTGCTGGTGACTCTTTGGCCGGTCGCCGATGCGGAGACCGTCCTGTTCATGGTGGATTTTTACCGGGGTCTGGAGATGGGCACCCGTGATCCCGCCCCGGTGGCCCACTCCGTGCAAGCGAAATACCTGGAACAATTCCGCCAGGAGCGCGGCCTGACCGTCGCCGTTCAACTGGCGGGACCCTTCATTTTAAGCTTCCAACATTGAGGGCGGGGGAGAGGCTTGCCGCCGGGGAGGGGTGAGGTATTGAGAATTCATCATTCTCCGACCACCCCGAATTCCGCCACCGAGGCAAAGGGAGCTTCGTTGACCTCGGACAGCACACGCAGCAGGACATACCGTCCTTTGGTTTCCGGGCAGTCCACTTCCTGGGGCTCCTTGGTCTTTTTCAGTTCAGCGGTGACGGCGGGCGTGGCGAAGGATCCGGGGTCGTTGCTCACCCCGAACTCCACCGTTTTGATGGTGCCGTTCCATCCGCCGTCCTGACGCGCCAGGCAGCGGAATCCCCGGATGGTGTGTTCGGCCCCGAGATCAATGATCAGCTCATGGGGCGGACGGGCCACCTCACCGGTAAACTGGGTGTGCCACAACGTGGTCGGATCCCCATCGATGGCATTGGCCGCGCGTTTGCCATTGGCTGCATTTTCGCTGCTGAAGTGGACGATTTTCCAGCCTTCGCGGGGCAGCATTCCAGCTTGGGGAAGATTCTTCGGTTTTTCGTTCCCCTTCGCTCTGGGGGTGGGCGGATGACCGCCGAATTTGGCGGCCCGGTCTTTTTCATGCAGCAGAGTGCTGGCAAATGTGCCCTCCACAGCCGGCGTGTGGGCCTCCTTGGCATGGGCCACGAGCTTTGCGAGCAGATCCGGTTTTTCCCGGGCGAGGTCTTTTGCTTCGCTGGGATCTGAGCTCAGATCGTAGAGTTCCCAGTCCGCCGATTTGCCCGGTTGGACGGCTTTCCATGGTCCCTCGCGAACGGCGGTCCAGCCGGTGATTTCCCAATAGAGGTAAGAGTGTTTTGCCTGGGGGTGGCCCGCGGCAGCTTCTCCAATAAGTTCCGGCAGCAGAGAAATGCCATCGATACCCATCGGCGCGGTGGCACCGGTGACCTCCGCCACCGTGGGCAGGATGTCGGGGAAATAGCAGAGATGGTCGCTGACCCGGCCCGGAGTGATTTTTCCCGGCCAGCGTGCCAGAAAGGGAATGCGCAGACCTCCTTCATAGAGATTGCCCTTTTTGCCGCGGAACTCCACCCCGGTGCGCGGATTTTTGTTCGCACCATGAATGCCGCGGGGCAATGCGGTGGTGGGGAAATAGTCGGCCCCCCCATTGTCTCCGCTGAAAAAGACCAAAGTGTTTTCTTCCAATCCCAACTCCTTGAGCAGAGCCAGAAGTTCCCCGACCTGGCGGTCCACCATGCTGACCATGGCGGCATAGCGTTTGGCCTGCTCCGGCCAGTCGCGGTCTTTGAAGAGCGCCCACGCGGGGTCCGTCTCGGGAATGTCGAAGTTCCCATGCGGCGGGGTTACTGGCAGATAGCAGAAAAACGGGCGGTCCTTGTTTTCCCGGATGAAGGTCATTGCCGCCTCGTAAATGACATAGTGCGAGTAGGTTTTGCCTTCGCTGTTTCCCCGGTTCCCCGCGAGAGGAATCTCCTCGCTGTTGCGCAGAATGTAGGGAGGGTAGTAGGAGTGCGCATGGACCTGGTCGTAGTAACCGACAAACACATCAAAGCCATGGATTTCCGGCACCCCGGTGGAGCCTCGCCCGCCGTTGCCCCATTTGCCGAAGCCGCCGGTGGCATAGCCGAGGGGTTTCAGCATTGAGGCGATAGTCTTTTCGTCGGCCCGCATGGGGGTCCCGCCGCCGTTCGACCGGACAGAGGTGTGTCCGCTGTGCTTGCCGGTGAGGAAGCAGCAGCGGGTCGGCGCGCAGACGGAAGAACCTGCGAGGGCCTGGGTGAAGCGGATGCCTTCCGCCGCCATGCGGTCGATCTGTGGCGTCAGGAGGTGGGGGTTGCCCATGTGGGAAGGTTCATAGTAGCCGATCTCGTCCGCCATGATATAGACCACATTGGCGGGACGCTCCGCACCGAAGAGGCCTGCAGCAGTGAGACAGGCTCCGGTCACCAGCCAGCAGCGGAGAAGGTTCATGGAATTCATTCAAGCCATTCTGGCAAATTTGCACCGCTCTGACAAGCGCCCGTCTTCGTTCCTTCCGGAGCGGGCGGCACCGAGGGATTGGTGATGGCACCCTGGCGGAAACCGCCCGTCCAGTCAGCAAGCAGGCTCAGTGAATGAGAGGAAAAATCCGCTCATCCAGCGAAAAACGGATCTCGCGGAGGGACTCGCCAGCAGCCTCTGCGATGATTTCTCCGTCGACCTCCACCGAGAGAGGCTGGCGGTGCCGAAGGACCACCTCTTTGGACTGCCAAAACTGGGCGCCGGGGAACCGGGAGATCTGTCCGGAATACACTTTTCCGGCATGCAGGACCAGGGGCAGTTTGCGGGGGCCCCTGATCAGGGTCAGGTTGAAGCAGCCGCTGGTCAGCGAAGCCCCGGGAGCCCACTGCATTCCACCGCCGCTGAAGCGCCCGTTGCAGACGAAGAAATTGATCAGGTCGACCTCCCGTGATTCCCGACTCCCGTCCAAGGAAATGGACTCGATCTCAACCGGGCCGGGGGTGAAGCGCAACAGCGTCTTGAGGGAATGGTAGAAATAGGCCGCCGCGCCGGCCTGAAAACGGGACCGCTTGAGGCTTTGCAACATCAACCCTCCCAGCCCGGCCGAGGCGATGTTGAGAAACCGGTGCCAAGGTCCGCCATCAAGGTTCCGGGTGACTTTGCCACAATCGACGCTGGCAAAGCGCCCCTCATCGAGGGCCCGTGAGTAATCGTCCGAGGCGGCGGAGACAGTGCGGAAAAAATCACCTCCGGTCCCCAGATCGATGATGCCCAGTGGAATATCGCGGGTCAGGATTTGATCTCCGTCAAAGTAGCCGTTGACGATCTCGTGCACAGTGCCATCCCCGCCAGCCGCAATGATAATGTCGAAAGCCCGCTCTCGGATGGCGGCGCGGACGGTGGAGCTGGCATCCCCGGGCTCCCGGGTGCGGTGACTCTTAAAATTTCCCCAGCGATGCCGCAGAGCCGGCAGCAGGGCTTCGAAATCACGGGCACTTTTCCCGTTCCGGCTGGCGGGGTTGAGAACTACCAACCGCTTCATGGAGCGGCCCGCTTTTGTTCAAACAGCCAAACGGGCAGATCGGAGCGGGCATAGACACCACCGGCGATGAGATGCCCTTCTCCGGGCAGTTCCGTGTACTTCACCAACGACCCGCCGGCATCTTCGATCGCTTTGACCATGGAGCGGGATTTGTCGACCGGGACTTGGTCGTCCTGATCCCCATGAAAGGCCCAAATGGGCAGTTGCTTCAACATGTCGGCTTTTTTCACGTCGCCGCCACCGCAGAGCGGAACCACTGCCGCGAACACCTCGGGATGGTTGGCCGCGATGTTCCAGGAGCCGAACCCTCCCATCGAGGAGCCGGTCAGGTAGATCCGGTTGCCATCGACGGGCAGCTTGTCGACCAGATCACCGATCACTTTCATCAGGTTTGTTTCAACGTCCGCCTTCCAACCGATATCCCGGCTGGGGCATTGCGGGGCAAGTATGAAACAGGGTCGGGCGGCTTGATTCTCCTCTGATCCGAAGGCTTTGGTGGCACCTCCCATCTGGGCTTCGTTGTCGGACCCGCTTTGCCCGGCCCCATGCAGCCAGATGAGGAGGGGATAGCGCTTCGTGCCGTCCCATTTCGGGTCGCCGAAGAGCTGGAAATTGAGGCCTTCCGTCGAGGTGGCTTTCTCGAACTTTCCAGTGATTCTAGGGGCGTAGGGTCCTTCCTTGAGGGAGGCATTGAGAGTGCGTTCCCGAACCAGACCGAGAATGTGAGCCTGGTCTTCCTGGGACAGTTTTTCGACCGGCATCTTGAAGATCCGGAAGTCGGTGCTGCGCTTGATTTTGACTTCCGTGGCGGAAAACTCCAGCAACTCACCCGGGAAGGAGGAAGCCCCATCGGCAGAAGTCCAGGCACGTTTTTCACCCCCCTGAATCTGGCCGCACAACGTGGAGCAGAGAATCGCAGCGAGCGGAAGAAATTTCATCATGGATCCAAACTTACGATCGATGCCCGATTCCTGCAAGGGTACCTCAGGCAGGGGGCTCGGCATGGCTTTTCCCTTGTCCGCAGACCGGTCGAAAGGTAGCTTGCCCGGTTTATGGTCGACCACCTTTCTCATTTCCCCTGTCGCGATGGTTCCGGGGGGCACACTTTGCTGGTGTCCGGCCGGGCGATGTTTCTCTGCTCCCACTGGGGGGCGCCAATGTGGCTGGCAGAATGATGTGGCGCTTTTTTCGGTTTTCGTTTGTGGTTATCTGGATGCTCCCGCTGTGCTTCGGTATCGCTTCAGCAGCGGAATCACCTCCTCCGGTGAAGGCGTCGTCTCCCGTTCCCACGATTGAGGCCCTGCAGGCGGAATACCATGTCATCCATGATGTGGCGTTGCTGGCTTTCTTGATGATCGGATTGGGAGTGGCCTTGGCGCCGCTGATCCGGATTCCGGAGAGGAATGGAGAAACGCGGGGCAAGGTTCCCTCCCACCTGTTCCGGGTCCCTGATCTCGCGATGGGGGCTGTTCTGCTCGGCTTGCTCGGCGCGGCTTTTTTTGTCCATGCCGCCCCGACGGAGTTGCCCAAG
>JADZAX010000478.1 GCA_020852405.1 Verrucomicrobiales bacterium | reverse complement strand
GAGTAGACTCAGACGATCTCCAGGGAACCGGTGGCTCAGGTAGCACGGATCACGGGGCGGGTCGCACTGGAGGCTCCTCTGGCCCGCCCCTTGGCCCAGTTCCTCAGTCGCTCGATGGACTCGCTCATGGACACGGCAAGGGGGACGGACTCGCAAAGCACTTCGCCCAAGTCGAATTCGCCGGGCTCACGCTCTTCGGCAAAACCCCGGTGCAGGGCCTCGACGAAAGCTGCTTCGATCTCCGCTCCGGTGTGGAGTTCGTTGGCCCGTGCGAGGACGGCGGTGTCGTAGGCTGCTTTGTCGCGCCCATACTTTTCGATGACGATGTCCCAGATCGCCGCGCGCTCTTTTACATCGGGCAGGTCCACAAACCAGCTCTCATCCCAGCGCCCCTTGCGGAGCAGCTCGGGTGGGAGTTGGCTGACGTCGTTGGCGGTGGCGACGATGAAGACGGGGCTGGTTTTGTCCTTCAACCAATTGAGGAGGCTGCCGAAGACCCGGGCGCTGGTGCCGCCGTCGGAACTGCCTGAGGAGGCAGAACCGGCGAAGCCTTTCTCCAGTTCGTCGATCCACAGGACACAGGGCGCGATAGCCTCGGCGGTGGCGATGGCGGCACGAAGGTCGAACCCCCTCCGACCCCGGGCCTTCGGCGGGATGGGAGCCGAGGGGATGAAAAAGGAAATCCCAGCAATCAATTCAATCAAGAGCGATCAAACGTAGACCGGGCAACCAAATGCCTCTTGATTTTTGGCGCAACTTTAGACTACCCTTGCCAAATCTGAAATAAAGAAGGGACAAGCGTGCGACAAGACCTAACCCAGTGCCATCAATGAATGCCAAACTGGTCTGTCTCATTTTTTCCGGCCTGTTCTGGACTGCCTCTTACGCTGTTTCAGCCCCCGATCGGGTTGCCTTGGTCATCGGCAACGGTCAATACGAGCACGGTGACATTTTAAAAAACGCTCCCAACGACGCAAAGCTCATTGCCAAGGCCTTGCGTGATTGCGGTTTTGAAGTCGATCTTGCGATCGACTCACCCCTAGATGGGATGGAGAAGAAGCTCCTCTCATTCCGCCGCAAAGCGGAAAGCGCCAAAGCGGCATGGTTCTACTATGCCGGTCATGGTCTAGAAGTGAAGGGCGTCAATTACCTACTCCCTGTTGATGTCCTTCTGGAGGAGGAGTTCCAGGTGAAATCTCGATCTATGTCACTTGACACAGTGATGGATGCATTGGACGAGGCCAAAACTCCGTTGAAAGTCATCGTGCTGGATTGTTGCCGGGAGAATCCGTTCGCCCGAAGCTGGCATCGGGGGAAGTCCCGCGGATTGAGCCAGATTTCCGGGTCTCCCGAGGGGACCATCATCTCGTTTTCGGCGGCTCCTGGCAAAACGGCCACAGATGGCGAAGGGGATAACGGGCCTTACACCAAAGCCCTCGCGGAAGCATTGCGTCTGCCAGGTCTGGAAATCGAGCAAGTGTTCAAAGAGACGGGCCGAAAAGTCATGGAGGCAACCGAGAGAGAACAACAACCTTGGTTGAACATCAGCTTCTTTGATTCTTTCAAGCCCGTGGGCGATGAACCCTCCTACCCCAAGGGAAAAACTTCATCTCTGGCACCCAAGACCGTCGTCGTGGCCGTGGGGGTGAATCAATACAGCCCCACCGCCCAAAATCGGGGCGTCCATAATCTTACTGCTGCCGACGCGGATGCCAAAGAATTGGCCAGGATGCTAGGGGGGGGCGATGCTATCGCGCTCTCAACCGCAGGCCCACAATCTGGGCCCGAGTATGCCACTGCGGGAAATATCCGGGCGGCGGTCAAGAAATCGTTCGACAAACTGAGTGCCGAAACCACGGCTGTGTTCAGCTTTTCCGGATACGAGATCCAGTTTGAGGGGAGTGACGAATACTTCCTTTTGCCGGCAGATGGCGATCCGGACCATCCAGAAACCATGATTCCTTTGTCTGAAGTTGGGCAAATCCTTGGAAACTCCGGCGCAGGCACCAAATTGGTCATTATTGACGCTTGCCGGGGAAAAGAAGCGCGCGGGGCGAAAAGTCCCAAATCGCCTCCTCCGGGCGTCGCTTATTGGTTCGCCTGTTCCGCGGGAGAACTCGCCTATGAGAGTTCCGAGGCAGGGGTTGCCCATGGACTCTTTTCCGCATCCCTTCTCAAGGCCATTCAAGGGGCGGCAGATTCCGATCGCAATGGAATCGTCGATTTCGGGGAGTTGTCTCGATTCACCCTGGAACTAGTTCCCAAAACAGCCAAGTCACTCTCTCCCAACAAATCGCAAGTACCAGAAATAATCGGAGATCCGGGGAGGCCACCTGCATTTCCCGTGCACAGCTACTCTGAAAGCGGTCCGAAATTCCCGGTGCCAAGCCCTGATCCTGAGCGTCGCACAAACTTGATTCCACCGCCAGCCGTGCCGTAACTGGAGTCTGTGCCTCTCTTCCCACCCGGCCCAAAGAGAGTCAAAAGCATGGATAGGTTTTCAAAGCGACTTCCAAGCAGTGCAGTCAAGGAGGGATTTAGCGGCGGGAAGGGGAGGGATGCAACGATCAGGCGGGGTTGGGTAGACGATCGAACAGGCTTCAAGTGGGGGCGGAAGATGGTGAAGTTGCAAGGCTAAAAAAGAAAGCTCCTTATCATTCCGCTCTTTCCCTATCGCCCCTGTCGGTGTGAGATGGGGTTCCCTGTTCACCGACGAGGGAGTGCTGATCCGGGCGCGACTGAGTTCGTCCGGATATGTGGAACTCGCCCGGGCCAAAGTGATCGAGCCGACATCACCCTTC
>JADZAX010000477.1 GCA_020852405.1 Verrucomicrobiales bacterium | reverse complement strand
CCCGAGTTTTGAATGAGTGTGACCGGGCAGCCGCGGGCGTCGAAGCCGCACGGAAGAAACTCTCGACCCTGCAGGCACTGCTCATGGAACAGACTTCCCAGATGGAATCGATGAAGCAACTCGCCGAAGCGGGTGAAGAGGACCGTCTGGCGTTGATCAGCAGCGAAGTGGAGCAGGCCAGCATTTCGGTGGCAAATCTGGATGCCCTCGCGGAATTGCAGGCCGCTCTTGGCGAGATGGAAGCGGCCACGCAGACGCCACGTTCGCCATGAAGAAATTCGCCCATTTTCTCCTCATCATCGTCCTGCTGGCTTCCTTGGGATGGGTGATTTGGCGGGGGCTTACCGGCCAACCGGGCGCAAAGGAGGAGCAGGAGCAGGATGCGGCAGCCTCCAGCGCCGGGGAAGAAAGTGGAAGCGAAGAGGACTCCCCGGAAGTGTCGCTCACCAAAGAACAGATCGAAGCCTTCCACATCGCAACGGCTCCCTTGACGCCCTGCGAACGCGTCCCGGAACTGAGGGCCTTGGGACAGGTTCTGGATCCGTCCCCCTTGGTCACGATGGATAGTGACCTCTCCGCCGCCGAAGCCTCGATTCTGGCCTCACAGGCCGAATTTGAGCGCACCCAGAGCTTGTTCTCCGGGGGTGAGCTTACTTCCCGCAAAGCTCTTGAAACCGCGCAAGCCTCGTTCCGGGCTGATGAGATCAAGGTCGCGGCGCTGCGCAATCAGGCCCGATTGCAGTGGGGAGAGTTGCTTCCACTCGAAAAACGATCCGAATTTATCGAATCCATTGTCACCGGGGACAAAGCGATGGTCCGGGTCGACCTCATGGTGGGAGATGCCCTGCCGGAGAAGCCTTCTTCAGCCACCCTATTTCTGGCGGGCCGGGAAACCGGACCCATTGCGGTTCAAGCCATTTTTCCGGCCCTGTCATCGGATGCCCTGACGCAGGGGCAGGGATACCTGCTACTGGCACCCAACACCGGGCGAACCCTGGTGCCGGGAGTCGCCGTGACGGCCCAGCTGGCCTTTGGGGGGAAGCCCCGCAGCGGATATGTGATCCCCCGATCGGCGATTCTCCGTCATGATGGCCGGACCTGGGTTTTTATCCAAGATGAAACCCCCACCGAATTTGTCAGAACCGCTGTCGCCATCGATACGCCGGATGAGAGTGGATGGTTCGTCCCTGCGGAAGCGGGAGGATTAAAAGGGGATGAGCGCATCGTCATTTCCAGCCCCCAGCTGCTCCTTTCAGAGGAAATGAAACAGGCGGGCGGAACCGGGGAGGAAGACTGATGTTACGGAAGATCGTCCGGGTTTCCCTGCGACACCGGGCCGTGGTGCTGGCCCTTTCCTTGGTGTTGCTGGGCTGGGGCGGCTATGTAGCCTCCCGGGCCCCGCTTGATGTGTTCCCTGAATTCGTCGAGCCCCAGGTCACCATCCAGGTCGAAGCTCCGGGCCTTTCTCCGGAACAGGTGGAAACCCTCGTCACCCGGCCGCTGGAGTCGGCCGTCAATGGCGTGACCCAACTGGAATCGGTCCGTTCCGAAAGTATTCAGGGGCTGAGCGTGGTCACGGTTGTCTTCGGCAGCGGCACTGACATTCATGTGGCCCGCCAGGCTTTGGCAGAGCGGCTGGCCAATCTCTCGGGAGAACTGCCCGCAGGAGCACAACCTCCTACGCTTTCCCCCCTGGTGTCCTCAACCATGGACATCCTCAAAGTCGGACTCCTCTCCGAAACCCTGTCGCCGCGGGAACTCCGCACTTTTGGCGATTGGACCTTGAAGCCGCGCCTCCTTGCCGTCCCCGGGGTGGCGGGCACCAATGTGTTTGGCGGTGAAGTCGAACAGGTCCAGATCCAGGTCGATCCCGAAAAGCTTGCGGCATTCGGTCTGACGATGACCGATCTTCTTGATGCCGCCCGTTCCGCCACCGGCGTGCTGGGTGCCGGGTTTGTGGACACGCCCGCCCAGCGGGTCGTGATCACCACGGAAGGCCAGATGTTCTCCCCGGAGGAACTGCGGCAGGTGGTGGTCCGGAAATCCGGGCCGGTCCTGCGACTGGGAGACGTGTCCACGGTCGTTCTCGCCGCCGAGCCGAAGTTTGGAGATGCCCTGGTGATGGGCAAGCCGGGAGTGCTGCTGACCCTGCGGGGACAGTATGGAGCCAACACCCTCGCCGTGACCGAGGGACTGGAAGCCGCTCTCGACGAGCTCAAGCCTGTTTTCGAGGGACTTGGCATCCACGTCTATCCCCGCCTGCATCGCCCGGCCACGTTTGTTGAAACCGCCCTCTCCAATGTCATGCATTCCCTCCTCATCGGAGGCGCCTTTGTCGGGATTGTGCTGCTGTTGTTTCTTCTCGATTTCAGACCGGCCCTGATTTCCTTCCTCAGCATTCCTCTCTCGCTGCTTTCCGCGGTGCTGTTGTTGGAGCGGTTCGGCATCTCGTTGAACACTATGACGCTGAGCGGCTTTGCAGTGGCCATCGGAGTGGTCGTGGACGATGCCATCATTGATGTGGAAAACGTGCTCCGGCGTCTCCGCGAAAACAGAGACCTCCCACGCCCCCGTGCTGCTTGGAGAGTCGTTTTGGACGCCTCCATCGAAGTTCGCGGAGCGGTGGTCTATGCCACTCTCATCGTTTGCCTCGTTTTTCTCCCCGTGCTGACCATGTCCGGGATTCAAGGCCACTTTTTCGCGCCTCTCGGGGTGGCTTTCATCCTGTCGACCCTGGCCTCGCTCGCCGTCGCCCTGACTGTGACTCCAGCTCTGTGCCTGATGCTGTTGGGTGATTCGAAGCCTCACGGGGACCCGTTCTGGGTGCGCGGCATCAAGGTTCTGCACCGGGATTGGTGTCTCTTCTTCGCCCGGCGCCCCCGGATGACGGCAGTGGGGGCCACGCTCCTGGCGGGAGGCATGCTCCTGCTGGCACGGGGATTCAGTGGAGAGTTGCTTCCCGAGTTCCGCGAAGGTCACTTTGTGGCGCAGTTGGCCCTGCGGCCCGGATCCTCTTTGGAAGAGACCCTCCGGGCTGGCAAAACAGTTTCCGATCAAATGCTGGCACTGGAGCACATCGCGACCGTGGAACAGCAGGTCGGACGGGCCGAAATGGGAGAGGACACCTGGGGCCCCCACCGCAGTGAATTCCACATCGAATTGAAACGCGGCACCAGCCCGGAGGATGAAGTCGCCACCCAGGAAGAGCTGCGGTCCATCCTCCACAAAACCCCCGGGGCCCAGAGCGAGGTCCTCACATTCCTCGGGGACCGCATCGGGGAAACCATTTCAGGGGAAACCGCACAAGTCGTGGTCAATGTGTTCGGGGACGATCTGGACAAACTTGACGCGGTCGCCCTTCGCATTCAGGACGCCCTGTCCCACGTCAAAGGTAGTGTGGACGTCCAGGTCAAATCGCCCCCCGGGGCCCCGGTCCTCGCGGTCCATCTGCGTCCGGAAGCGTTGACACAGTTCGGCTTCGCTCCCTTGCCGATCCTGGAGGCCGTGCAAATGGCTTTCCAAGGGACTGATATCGCTCAAATGGTGCGGGGGGACCGAGTCCGAAAGCTTTCCGTGATCCTCGAAGAGGCCTCCCGCCGGGATCCTGAAGCCGTGGGCGATCTCGTCCTAGGCAACGGCAAGGGACATCGGATCCGGTTGCGACAACTTGCCGACATCGAGCTCACCAATGGGCGGCCGTCCATCCAGCATGAGGGGGCGCGCCGTCGGCAAACGGTGACCTGCAACGTCGAAGGGCGTGACGTGGGAGGCTTTGTCCGGGAGGCGAAGGAAACAATCAGCGAGGGGGTGCGATTGCCAACCCATGTGTATTTGGAATGGGGAGGAGCCGCCGGAGAGGAGGAAAATGCCCGCCAGGAATTGTTTGTCCACAGTGGGGTCGCGCTTTTCGGCATCATACTCCTGCTGGCGTTGGTCTTTGGAAAAGCCCGCCATGTCGCATTGATGCTGGCCAATATTCCCTTTGCTCTTGTGGGGGGCGTTCTGGCCGTCTTTTTGACCGGAGGAACCCTCAGCATCGGCACTCTCGTCGGATTTGTGACAATCTTCGGCATCACCATGAGAAATGGCATCATGTTGTTGTCCCACTATGAGCACCTCGTCACCAAAGAAGGCGCTCCTTGGAACCTCGAAACCGTCGCCCGGGGAGCCACCGAAAGGCTGCTGCCCATTCTCATGACCGCGTTGGTGACGGGGCTGGGAGTGTTGCCGCTGGCGCTGGGTAGCGGGGAAGCTGGCCGGGAAATCGAAGGCCCGATGGCCATCGTGATCCTCGGTGGACTCGCCAGCAGCACCGTCCTGAATCTGGTGGTTTTGCCGGCGCTGTGCGGCTGGCTGGCCCGGTTCAATCCTCCGGCCACGGATGTCGCCTGAGTTCAGGCAAGGGGCAGCTGTCGAAAAATTTTCCGACTTGTCGGGGCAATTGCGGAACAGTTGCGGTATCGTGGCGCCACATTGGCCCGAAAAATGATTCGGCAAGTCACCTATCATGCAACAATCAGACGAAATGACACACGGAGAGACGGCGGATCCCTTGGCGGGCAACGCCTGCCAATTGGCTTGGACGGTTGAGGATTTCAAAGCCCAGATCCGGAACCATGTGGTTCGGACCTTGGGACTGACCTTGGAGAAAGCCACTGAATCCGACTGGTGGACGGCAGTCTGCTATTCCGTGCGGGATGGGGTGCTGGAGCGGGGAACGCAAGCCCAACGGGTCCACGATCAACAGAATGTCCGCCGGGTTTACTATCTGTCCTTGGAATATCTCATGGGGCGTCTCCTCGAAAACAGTCTGGTCAGCGTCGGCCTGCTGAAAACGGCACGGGCCGCCCTGGAGGAACTGGGGCAGGACCCGGAAGCCGTCATCAACCACGGGCCGGATCTCGGACTGGGCAACGGTGGTCTTGGCCGACTGGCCGCCTGTTTCATGGATTCCCTGTCCACGCTGGATTTTCCGGCGGTCGGCTACGGGATCTTTTACGAGTTTGGTTTGTTCCGGCAAAGCTTTGTCGGTGGCCGGCAGGTGGAGCATCCCGATGCCTGGAGACGGCTCGGCAGCCCTTGGGAAATCCGCCGTCCTGACCGGGTTGTCGAAGTGCGCCTTTATGGGAGAGTTGAGCACCAGTTTGACGATCTCGGCCAAGGGCGATCCGTCTGGGTCGACACCCGCTCCATCATCGGGATGCCCTGTGACATTCCGGTGCCGGGCTATGGCTGCACCACGGTGAATTATCTGCGGCTCTGGGAAGCCCGGGCCTCCAAGGACTTTGACCTCGACGCCTTCAATTCCGGAGTCTACGACGAAGCGGTCAAAGAAAAGGTCCTCAGTGAGACCATTTCCAAAGTGCTCTATCCCAATGACGCCACGGAAGCCGGAAAGGAATTGAGGCTGGTCCAGCAGTATTTCTTTGTCGCTTGTTCCCTGCGGGACATTATGCGGAGGCATCGCCGGCTCAATGCGGACTGGGATTCACTCCCGGACAAGGCTGCCGTTCAGCTCAATGACACGCACCCGACGTTGGCCGTGGTCGAACTGATCCGGATCCTGATCGATGAAATCGGCATGGAATGGGAAAATGCCTGGGACATCTGCCAGCGGACTTTCTCCTACACTAACCACACCCTGCTTCCCGAAGCTCTCGAACGATGGAGCGTGCCGCTATTCGAAAAAGTGCTCCCTCGGCATCTCCAGATCATTTATCGCATCAATGATCAATTCCTGAATCAGGTCGTGGCGAAGCAATGGCCGGGAGAAGCCTCCCGCCTGCGCGAACTCTCGATCATCGAAGAGGGCGCCCCCAAGATGGTGCGCATGGCCTACCTCGCGGTCATCGGCAGTCACACCACCAACTGATTGGCAGCGATGCCCACCGAACGTCTCAAGAAACACCTCTTTCAGGATTTCTACACGCTGT
>JADZAX010000476.1 GCA_020852405.1 Verrucomicrobiales bacterium | reverse complement strand
CTCCTTTCGACAAGTTCTCCTCCCGTCGCCAAAACGATCGCAACGACGACAACCGTGATTTCAACCGGCCACGCCGAGACGGTCCGCCGCGGCGTTCCGCTCCCGGGGGCTACCTGAGGGGTAAAGCCAAAGCCTCCCCTCCTCCGGAGGGTTCGGAACATTGGGCCACGCCATGGGTGCAGATCAAATACCCCAGTCGTCATCCCTGTGTGTGGTCCAACATGGTCAAAGGTGCCTCTCCGGACGCCCGTCCGGGGGATCTGGTCACGCTCTACGACCGCGATGGAGTGCTCTTCGGCTTCGGCCTTTACAGCCCGGGTGCCCGCATTCCCGTGCGGGTGATGGAGTGGGGCAGCCCCGCCCCCGGAGAGGAATGGTTCACCCACATGTTGCGGCAGGCGGCAGATCTGCGGCGCAATATTCTCCATCTCGATCAGGTCACTGACAGCTACCGGGTGTTCCATGGCGATGCCGACGGCATCGGCGGGTTGATTGTCGATCGTTTCGGCCCCGTTTTGTCCATTGAGGTTTCCAACATCGGGGCGGCCCGCCGGATTCAGCAGTGGATCCCGATTCTGCATGAAGCCTTGGGAACCCGCACCGCCCGGGTCATGGCGGACGCCACCATCGCCAAGATGGAAGGCATTGATATGGGGGCCCTGCAGCGGGCCTCCGACCTGCGGGACCGCACGGTCAAAATCACGGAGCATGGCATTCGCTATGAGGTCGACTTTTCCACCGGGCACAAAACCGGCTTTTTCTGTGACCAACGGGAGAACCGGCTCAAGCTGACCGATTTCACCGAGGGACGCAATGTTCTGGATCTCTGCTGCTACACCGGCGGATTCAGCCTCGCCGCCAAAATGCGAGGACGCGCCCGCCGGGTGGTGGGGGTCGATCTCGATGAGAAATCGATCGCCCAAGCCAAGCGCAATGCGAACCTCAACGAGGCGCGGATCGAGTTCACCCATGCCGACGCGTTCGTCTACGCCCGGCAGATGCAGCGCAACGATACGCACTTTGGCACCGTGGTTCTCGACCCGCCCAAGTTCGTCTTGGGACGGGAGGAGATCGAGGAAGGCCGGAAAAAGTATTTTGATTTGAACCGCCTCGCCCTTTCTCTTGTGGAGCCGGGCGGCTTCTTCGTGACCTGTTCCTGTTCCGGCCTGCTCAGTGCGGAGGATTTCGAAACCACCGTCAGTGCCGCCGCCCACAGCATCCGGGCCCGACTGCAGATCCTCGACCGGACCGGCGCAGGACCGGATCATCCCGGCGCCTCGCACCACCCCGAGTCCCGCTATCTCAAAGTTCTCTGGTGCCGAAAGCTGTGAGAGCCCTCTGGGGCTCCCTCGTGACCGGCATCACTTCAGTTCCTTGATCCGGATGTTCCGCCAGCGGACCTCTTTGCCGGCACTTTCCGTTTTCTTGCCGATGCCGTGCACCTGAAGGGCGATGACGCCACTCGCGGTGAGGGTATCCTCGAAGTCCGCGGCGGGCACCCCGTTGAGGAACGTTTTGATGCTTCCGCCTTTGCATTCGATCCGGGCCTGGTTCCAGTCCCCCTGCTTGAACGCCTTGCGGGCCGCTTCGTTCTTCTCCAGATTGAAGAGCCAGCCGCGGCGGCCTTCATCATACACTCCGGCAGTCCAGGCGCGGGCGCTGGGATCGATCTCAAACTGATAGCCGTGAACCCGGTCCGCGGCGAATTTCATGGTTTTTCCATTGTTGGTGAGTTCCGTGTCCTTGTCATAAAAAAGGCTTCGGAACTGGACCCCGGAGTTCATGCTGGGATCCACTTTGAATTCCAATTCCAAGATGAAATCGCCGTATTTTTTGGTGGTGCAGAGGAAGGAATTCCCCGTCCCGGCGACGGTTTTGCCGACCACGGCTCCGTCTTCGACCCGGTATTCGGCCTTTCCGCTGTGCTGCTCCCAGCCGGCAAGACTTTTGCCATCGAACAAGGGAACAAACCCATCGTCCTGGGAGTGAGCGCAAACCAGAGCCAGACCGAGCAGGCCACCAACAATGCCGGGGGATGTCAATTTCATGATCCTGCCAGCCTGAAGGGAAATGCCCGCCAGTGCAAGTCCGCAGGGGCTTCGGCGCAATCCCGCCATCGGATTGCCCCGGCAGGGATTCGCTGTGCCCAGAATCGGCGCGTCCGGTTCCCCGCGTGACCAAATGAAGCTTGCAGAAGTCGGAGAGTTTCTTCAGGTTGGCACCCACATGAAGCTGACCCGTCGCCAGATTCTTGCCAGTTTGGGCGGCCTCCCCTGGCTCAGCCTGCCACCGCTTCAGGGAGCCCCCAGCGTTCCAGGTTCACTGGAATTCCTCGTCGTCAGCGACACCCACCTCGGTTACAAAGACCAGGATGCCGCTGAACAGCAGTGGATCCGGACCGCGGCCGCATTGGAGGCCAGCACGGGGGCTTTTGTACTGCACCTTGGCGATGTGGTCGATGGTGGCCGGGAGGAACAGTATCCCCGCTATCTGGCCGGACGAAAGGCCATCACCAAACCGGTGCTGGAAATCCCCGGAAATCATGACCCGGTGGACCTGTTCCAGCGGCATCTCCGCCAGCAGGTGG
>JADZAX010000475.1 GCA_020852405.1 Verrucomicrobiales bacterium | reverse complement strand
TGGTGATCCCCCGGCGCGGCAGTGGCCCACGTCGCCCCGGCGAGGAGAATCCAGGGAACCTGTGAGAGTGGGGGCAACTTCATACGGGTTCGGTGAGATGTCCGCGGATGGTTTTCGGCAACCCTTTGGCCCCGGAATGATCCCTGGCGGCAATCCCGCCGGCCAAGGCGCTCAAGCAGCAAAGCGCGGAATTCCCGTTACGTTATCAACCCCGCCGTTTATGAGCCAATGCAATAAAGATGACGGTTCGAACGGAGGTAGAGGCGGCCGTTGGCGATGGCGGGACTCGCATTGAAGACACCGCGGCCATCCTCAAGACGGGGACTGCCGAAGATTTCGAATTTCGGCCCGGCTTTGACGAGCACTGCCTGACCGCCGCGACCCAGATAAACAATGGTGTCACCAACGAGGACGGGAGAGGCATAAATCTGGCCGGGATTCGGCGAGAGCGGCTCGTCGTAGACGAATTGACCACTTTTCAAATCCACACAGTGGGCCGTGCCTTTGTTTTCGTGGGCGAAATACAGGTGGCCGTCGTGGATCACGGGTGAAGGCACATTGGTGCCTTTGTTAAGGGTCCAGAGACGGTGGCTTTCAGTGATCTCGCCGGAGCCGCCGAGCTTTACGGCCAGCCCACCGTTGCCGTTGCGTCCCCCAACGGCATAGAGGACGCTATTGCTCACGATGGGTTGAGGACACATGTACCAGGAGATGCCGGATTTGCAGCGCCAAGCTTCATTACCGGTGGTGGCGTCGTAGGCGACGAGTTGCTGGGCCTGGGCCATTACGATCTGGGTACTGCCACCGGGCCCGGCAACGGGGAGTGGGGCGTGCCAGCATTCCTTGAGATTGGACGCGCGCCAAAGTTCTTTGCCGGTGGCCTTGTCGAGAGAGACGAGGGCTTCGCTTTCAACGCATGCGTTGACGAGCAAATGATTGCCCAGCAAGGTGAGCGATGCGGCGGAGCCCCACCCGTTGAGCTGTGATCCCACGTCCGCGCGCCATACCTGCCGACCGGAATGATCAAAGCAAAAGACGCCCGATTTTCCGAAAAAGACATAGAGGTGGCTGGCGTCCGCGACGGGCGTGGACGAGGCATAGCCGTGGTCCTCGCGGATGGATTCAGCTTCGGGCAATTGGGATTCCATAGTTTGATCCCACAGCTTTTGGCCGGTGGCGGCATCGAAACAGAGCACGTGTCGGACGAGATCCCGGGCGCTTCCGACCCCGGTGGTGAGGAAAAGTTTGCCGCCCACGACGACCGGAGTGGAGGCTCCCATGCCTTCCAAGGGTGCTTTCCAGAGAATGTTCTCCGTATCGCTCCATGTGGCCGGCAAGGCAGTTCGGGCGGAGGAGCCGGAACCATCGGGACCGCGGAATTGAGGCCAATCTTGGGCTTGCAGGGGGGCGCAAACGAGCCCGCAGGCTAGGAAACTGGCAAAGCAGGCAACGTTGGTTTTCATGGGGTCGTGATGAAGATGAGTGAATCCTGATTCCCGGAATACTACTGTCTGACAATCTTTTTTCAAGAGTGACGCGGGGGGCGGGGACGCTGCCTTCATCCAATGGGCACGGACGGTTTGCCTTCGCCCCGGCTGATCGGCACCGGTTCCCCCCCCGGTCTGTTGCTCCCCTTTATCGAGTTGGATTGCCGGGTGAGGGGAAAAAGATTGATCTTGCGGGCGAAGCGTATCCGATTAGACTTGCCTCCAGCCTTTCTGGTCTGTCCTGATGCTTTTACCAATCCTTCTGATCTCGCTTGGTTTGGTCCTTTTGGTGGCGGGCGCCGAGGCCTTGGTGCGCGGGGCATCCGGCTTGGCCCGAGCGGCCGGGTTGAGTCCTCTGGTGATCGGATTGACAGTGGTCGCCTTCGGCACCAGTTCACCTGAACTTGCCGTCTCGGTGAAAGCCTCGTTCATCGGTGCGGGAGATCTTGCGATTGGCAACATCGTCGGCTCGAACATTTTCAACGTGGCGTTCATCTTGGGGCTGTCCGCTTTTTTTTCCCCATTGTCGGTCCATTTCCAGATCATCAGGTTGGATATGCCGATCCTGCTATTGGCTTCGGGACTTTTCACCGCCTTTTGCCTGACGGGTGAGGGGATTTCCACGGCTGAGGGGGGAATCCTCTTTGCCTTGGTGATCGCTTACACGGCATTTTTGATTCGAATGAGCCTTGTGGAAAGCGCCACCAAAAAAGCTGAGGCGGCTTCTTTGGAAATCCTCGGAGTTCCTGATGAAAAGCCGAAACATCTTTGGACCCAGGTCCTTTTGGCTTTCGTCGGTCTCGGATTGCTGATGCTTGGCGCAAGATTCCTGATCGACAACGCCGTGGTGCTGGCCCGCGCGATGGGCGTTTCTGAAGCGATCATTGGTTTGACCATAGTGGCCGCAGGTACATCGCTTCCGGAATTGGCCACCTCCGTCGTCGCCGCCATTCGCAAGGAAACGGACGTCGCGATTGGCAATATTGTGGGTTCCAACATTTTCAACCTCCTCTGCATTGGCGGCGTCGCGGGAATGGTGAATCCGGTTGGTCTGGGGAACATTGACCGCCTCGACTTTGCGGTGATGATTGCGGTCTCCGTCTTATTGTTGCCAATGATGTGGACCGGGTTTCGATTGGTCCGATGGGAAGGATGCGTCTTGATGGCTTCCTACGCGGGATACGTGGCGTTGAGGTGGCCCTAGCGTGCTGTCGGCGCTAGTATAACCTTCCGAGCGGATGGCTGCTTATTGAGGTTTGGCGCGCCCCAATCCCGCCCACGGCCGGTTCGCTCACACCGGCTTCCGCGGCCGCCAGCGAGCGGCTCCAGTGGGTGGCGGCTTTGGGTTTGGACTCTGACCGACGGAAGCTTTAATGTCATCCACGCCGGGTCGATGGTTCGAGGTCGGCGCAGGAGATCTTGCCAAGGATCGCGCTTCGAGCGGAGTCAGTGGCTGGAGGTCGAAGCCCTGCTTCAGTTGGACTACAGCGCGGAACAGGTCTCGGGATGGCTTGGAAGCCACGGCCCCTTCCGCGCCAGTCACGAGACGATCTATCGCTAGGTCTGAAGCGACAAAACGATATGGGAGGCACGCTGTGTCGAAAACGTCCCAACAACAGCACCTCGTTTGCGCGGCGGCCTCGGCGCGATCCCTCGCAAGGCTTTCCGGCAGCTTGGCCGGCGTGAGTTCGGCGATCTGCTCCGGGGTGCTGGTCGGCGACTGTCGACGGATCACCTCTTCCAGGTAGATCTCCGGATCGAGGTCGCGCACGGCACCATTGGCCAGGAGGGTGTGGATCTAAGCGGTGCTCGCACCCGCTTCGGCGTCGCCGATAAACAGATAGTTCCTCAATCCCAGTTTGGCCGGGCGAAGCACATTCTCGATGAGACTATTGTCGATTTGCCTCGCTGCTATGAGCGGGATATGCGGAGCCGCTTTGCCCGCTTTGAGGAATCCTTCGGGGAACCACTGGGGAACACGATCACGTCGGTCGGGATGGAGACCTGGCTGCGCCAGCTCAGGCTGTCCCTTGTCAGTCAAAACAATTTCTGTCGTCTTCAGGCGGGCCTTTTTAATTCCGGCACACGGCGAAGCTCTTGTGAGACCAATCCTGCGGAGGAGGCTATCCCCAGTCAAGGACGTCAGGGGGGGGAATTCTGACTCTCACCCAGTCTAGAGTGCATTTGGGAAAGGCGGCCGGGGCAATCCCTGGCGTGAGCTCGTTGGGATTGGGTCCCTCTCCTGACGGAATGTCCTAATTGACACGCTGATGAAAGCTATGGCCGGCCAAGCGAACCGACCATGAATTCAAAAGGCGACAAGTCCAGTCGCACCCGCCGCCCCTATGGCTCCGAGGAGAAAGTCCGATTGCTCAAACTCCGCCTGGCGGACCGCCAGCCAATCTCGGCGATCTGCGACCAGCGCCAGATTCATCCCACGCTCTTTTGCAGCTGTCAGAAATCTTTGTTTGAAAACGGAGTTGCGGCTTTTGACCGCTCGCCCCATCCTCGCGGAATGCGACTTGGGCACCCGGAAAATCGAACAACTTGAATCCCGCCTCAAGGGTAAAGACGAACCCCCCTCCAATTTAACAAATACCGCAATTAGAACTTCTCGGTGTATTGTTTAATCCCCTGCCCATTTCGCATCTTCATGTCAAGTCAGTTGTTCCTTTTTCTGCTAATCCTGACGCTCTGGTCGCCGATGACGGCGGAGGAACCCAAGCGCGTGTTGATCCTCAACCCTTACAGCCGCAACGTGGAGCCCTTCAGCTCGGTGGTATCCGGTTTTCGGGCGACGCTGGCAAGGGAATATGGCCAGCCTCTGGACATTCAAGAAATCCCCCTGGACCTCGCCCGCACGGGAGGCGCCGGAGATGAAGAGCCGCTGGTGGGATTCATCGAGGACCGGGTTCGCCGGGAGCCCGTTGATTTGGTGGTCCCCATTGGCACTGCGGGCGTGCAATTTGTGGAACGGCACGGTGAGCGGCTTTTTGCCGGGACGCCGGTCCTCGCGGTGGCCGCGGAACGGCGCGCCCTCGATGCTGAGTTCCCGAACGGGAACGCCACGCTCGTGTCGCAGCAGGCCAATCTGACAGGATTTGTGGAGGACATTCTCCAACTGAAGCCGGACACCACGCAGATTGCGGTGGTGCTGGGTTCGTCTCCCTTGGAGAAATTCTGGGGCGCGGAATGTCGGCGGGAATTCAAAGCCTTCGAAGGACGGGTGGATTTCCTCTGGCTCGACGATCTGACATTCGATGCGACGATCGACCGGTGCGCCGGGCTCCCGCCGGGATCGTTTATTCTTCACATCCTCTTCCTCGTCGACACGGACGGCATCTCGATTGAGACGAACGCAGCGCTCAAACGGCTTCGCGAGTCGGCCAATGCGCCCGTCTTCGCCTGCTTTGAGAGTGAACTGGGCATGGGGTCCGTGGGCGGGCGTCTGATGCAAAACACGAGCATGGGCATTCGCGGGGCAAAAATCGCCATCGAAATCCTTCGAGGCCGGCCCGCCGGAGAAATACCTCCCGTGCGACTGGAAACGCCGCCCCCGACGTACGACTGGCGCGAGCTGCGCCGCTGGAACATACCCGAGTCGCGCCTGCCCGAGGGTAGCGTCGTGTTGTTTCGCGAACCGCGTTTCTGGGACCGCTACCGCTGGCCGGTCATTGGTGTCGTGAGTTTTGGGTTGATCGAGTCCGTTCTGATCATGGGGCTGCTGGTGAACCGACGGAGACGGATCCGCGGGGAGCAAGAGGCCACGTTGGTCGCCGATATTTCATCGAAGTTCATCAACCTGCCCGCATCTGATGTGGACCAGGAAATCATCGACGCCCAGAGCCGGCTCTGGGGCTTCCTCGATCTAGACGCGATTGTGCTTTGGCAGACTTCGGGCGAGCATTCCGAGGATTACCTGGCCACGCACGCGTGCCAGTTGCAGGGCGGGGCGATGCCATCGCCGCCATTCCGTCAGGAAGACTTCCCCTGGGTGCGGGGCGAAATGGCTGCCGGACGGATCGTGGTGCTCGCCAGGCTCGAAGACATGCCTGACGAAGCGGCGAAGGACAAGGAGTCCGCTCGCGGTTTCGGCATCCGGTCCAGCCTGACGATTCCACTATCCGTCGGCGGTGGGCTGTCGATCGGGGTTCTCGCCTTCAACATGATGCGGAGTGAACGAGCCTGGCCGCAAGCTCTCGTCAACCGCCTGCAGCTCGTGGCCCAGATTTTCGCGAACGCCCTTGCCCGCAAACGGGCGGAACTCGCCCTGCGGGAAAGCGAGTTGCGGCTCAGCCTCGCCACGGATTCGTCCGGTGCCGGGCTTTGGGTGCTGGAGTTGGGTTCCGGAGAGTTCTGGGCCAACGAAAATGCCCGTGGAATGTTTGGATACACCGCCGATGAACGCATCGACATGGAGAGCTTCCAGACTTCGGTGTTTCTGGAAGACTGGCCGAAGGTGACAGACTGTATTGAGAACTCGGTCAGGACCGGAGCACCAGTGGACGTCGAATACCGGATCAAGCTCCCCGATGCCACCGAAAAATGGATCGTATCGCGGGGCCGTCCGTTCTTCCATGCCGACGGAGAGCCGCAGCGGCTCCTCGGCCTCTCGATGGATATCACCGAGCGGAAGCGGTCGGAGAACAGGGCGCACCAACTTTCCTTGGCCGTGGAGCAGAGCCCGGTCCTGGTGATCATCACGGACTTGGAGGGAAAGATCGTCTATGTGAACCGCAAGTTCTCGGAGGTCACGGGCTACGCTCCGGAGGAGATCATCGGGCGGAATCCCCGCTTTCTGAAATCGGGAAATCATCCCGCCTCTACCTATCGGGAGATGTGGGACAGCCTGACCCAGGGCAAGGCCTGGCAAGGTGAATTCCACAACCGGAAGAAGAGCGGCGACCTCTATTGGGAACAGGCGGTGATCTCTCCCTTGTTCGACGACCAGGGCAAGGTGACCCATTATGTGGGTGTGAAGGAGGACATCACGGACCGAAAGCATGCGGAAGCGGCGGTTCGCGCCGCGGAAAAGGAGGCCGAAGAATTGCGCGACAACCTGACCCATCTCTCCCGCGTGAACACGCTGGGAGCGCTGTCGGGCTCTCTCGCCCACGAATTGAACCAGCCGCTAGGGATCATCCTCAGCAATGCCGAGGCCGCGCAGGAACTGCTGCTTCAGGACCCGCCGGACGTGGAGGAGGTGCAGGCGATCCTTGCCGATATCATTGCGGCCGACCGCCGCGCGGGCGAGGTCATCGTTCGCCTCCGTGCCCTGCTCAAACGCGGCGAAGTGGCGCTGAATCCGCTTCCGCTCAATCAGGTCATCGAGGAAGTGCTGCATCTCCTCCGCGCGGACCTGATCGCGCGCGGAGTCACGCTCGATTGCGACCTGGATCCATGCCTGCCGCAGGTTGTCGGCGACCGCGTGCAACTCCAGCAACTCGTGCTCAACCTCATTCTCAACGCCGCCGATGCCATGGATGCCAATCCGCCAGATGAGCGCCGGATTCATCTCCGGACCGTGTTGCGTGATGGTCGGGTCCGCGCTTCGGTGCGGGACGAAGGGGCCGGTCTGACGACGGCCCCTGATCGGCTCTTTCAACCCTTCTACACCACCAAATCAAAGGGGCTCGGCCTCGGGTTGTCGATTTGCTGGTCGATCGTCGCGGCTCACCACGGACAACTCTGGGCGGAACCTCACCCGGAGCGCGGCGCCGTCTTTCTGTTCGAACTGCCCGTCGAGGGATCATTGGAAAAGACATGAACACTCCAACCGGCATCGTGTATGTGCTCGACGACGAGGCGGAACTCGTGAAGGCGCTTCTTCGCCTGCTCCGGGCCAAGCGCTACGACGCGCGCGGCTTCACTTCAGTGGGCGACTTTCTCCAGGCCTGCCATCCCGAAGAGATTGCGTGTCTCGTGCTGGATGTCGCGATGCCGGAGCTGGACGGGCTTGAGTTGCAGCGTCGCCTTACCCATCATGGCATTCTCATCCCCATTGTCTTTCTCACCGGTCACGGCGACATCCCGATGAGTGTAAGGGCGATCAGGGCGGGAGCGATCGATTTCCTGACCAAGCCCGTGGACGCCGCCGCCTTGATCAATTCCGTGAACGCCGCCCTGCACCAAGCCGTGACGCGACGGCACGAGATCGTCGACACGGCGTTGTTCGCGGCACGATTCGCAACCCTGACCCCGCGGGAACGGGAAGTCATGGAGCACGTCGTCGCTGGAAAGCTCAACAAGCAGATTGCTGACGACCTTGGTACCGGTGAGCAGAACATCAAACTTCACCGTATGCACGTGATGAGAAAGATGGGTGTGGAATCCCTGGCGGAACTTGTCCGCGCCGCCGCGAAGCTCGGCATAGGAACGTAACTCGCAATGCCGACGCGAAAATTGCAAATTGCCAAACCCTAACCGCAATACTGCCGTGTCGCCGGGAACTATACCAAGGTTCAGTAGATCGCCGGCGCGATCGGGCCTAGCCTGTTCCAGCGATGCCCTCCTTGGAACCAGTGATTGCCATACTCGACGACGACGCGCAAATGCGGACGGCGTTCCGGCGATTGCTCACCTGCCGCGGCTTTCACGTTGAAGAATACGAGAGTGCGCGGGA
>JADZAX010000474.1 GCA_020852405.1 Verrucomicrobiales bacterium | reverse complement strand
TCTTTGTCTTCGCCAACGTCACCTATGACACCGGCACCGCGATCAAGATGCCCGCCGGATACCGCGACACCTCCCTGCTCACGATCACCAGCGACTGCCGTCAGGCCTTCCCGCAACAACTCACCGAAGCGGGAGTAAAACCGACAGGCGAACGCCAGCGCTTGATCGAAGACTTCGCCCACGGATGGCGCGATTGGTCACTCGTCGGCGCCGACAATAAGGAGCATTGGAACTATCAGACTTTCAAAGTGAATGATCCCGCTTTCTTCGGACCACGCGGGGCTTCGCTCGCGCTGGAGATCGAAACGACCGCTCCGGACAATACCCTCGCCGTCGTGCTCGAAACCGATGGCTGGCGCGGCTACACCGGCAGAACAACACGCCGCTACGTCGCCATGGTTACACTGGCCGGAAGCGGCCATCATTCAATCACCCTGCCCATCGAAAAGTTCGTCACTGCCGAGGGCGAAAATCTGGAGAACTACGATTTGGTCACCAGCCTGACCCTGACTCCCGGACAAAAGGAAGCCCCGGACAAGGTTCCGCTCGTCTGGCAGGGCGCGATTCCCACTTTCCAAAACATCCGCTGGGAAGGCGGCGAGTTCGCCCCGCGTCCCCGCCCTTATCTGAAGCAGGGAGCCTCCGAGATCGACGCCGATGCCGCCTTTCGCCAGCAGTTCGATAAAGCCGTCGATGAGTCCGTGAAGCGTGAGGGCCAGGATCGCCAATAGCATTCTTTCGACCAAATCATGCCACCTTCATCTCGACACTTCTTTTGTCTCCTTGCGTTCACTGTTGGGTGTCTGACTGCCGCCGCATCGACCAACGAACCACCCGCGACACTAATGCCCAAGGCAAAGCTGGAGCTCTTTCTCAAGGAGCACTGCATCCGTTGCCAGGGGCCGGAGCAGCAGAAGGACGACGTGCGGTATGATGAAGCGACTTGGGAGATCACGAACAACGACATTGCCCAGCGCTGGCAGGATGTGCTGGATGTCCTCAATGGCGGTGATATGCCGCCAGAGGATGAGAAGGAGCCGTCGCAGGAGGTGCTGAGTTGATCGTGACCGCATTCAACAAGATTTGGACGCAGACTTGCCGAATCCTCAAGCCTTCCCCGCCCACCATGAAACCCATCCTCCTTCTCCTACTTTCGTCCTTCGTCATACCGCATATGTCATCTGCGGCAGCGTCGCCTCATATCCTCTTCATCCTCGCCGATGACATGGGCTACGGCGACCTCGGGGCGAACAATCCGAACAGCAAAATCGCCACGCCGAATCTCGACAAACTTGCCGCCACCGGCATGCGCTTTACGGATGCTCATGCGGGTGGGTCCAGTTGCATTCCTTCGCGTTATGCGTTGCTCACCGGCCGCTTTGCCGTACGGGCGAGGATGGATGTCAGCACCGGTCCGGTCATCGAAAACGGTCGCATGACGATCGCCTCGCTGCTGCGGGACCACGGCTATCAAACCGCAATGGTCGGCAAATGGCACCAAGGCTTCGAGATGCCGCCGAATGGTGCCAAGAATGAGTTCGACTACCGCAACCCGTTGCGCGGCGGCCCCTTGGATCGCGGGTTCGATTCGTTCTTCGGCATGCACGCCTCGCTCGACATCCCTCCGTATTTCTTCATCCGCGATCGCACGCCGCTGATGCCGCCGACCGTGCGGGTGGAGGCCAGCACCAGTGTCGATGGCCCGGAAGGCTGGACCAACATCCAGGGGGCGTTTTGGCGCGAAGGTCTCGTCGCTCCTGATTTCAAGCACCCCGAAGTGACCCCGCGCTTCGCGAGTGAGGCCGAAGAAGTTATTCGGGGCTACGGCACAGGCAAAAAGGAAAAACCGATGTTCCTCTACCTCGCGCTGCCCTCTCCGCACACGCCGTGGCTGCCGCTGGAGGAGTTTCGAGGCAAGAGCGGCGCGGGGATGTATGGCGACTTCGTGATGCAGGTGGATGCCGCCATCGGGCAGGTGCTGGAATCATTGGATAGTGCTGGATTGGCGCAGGACACGCTCGTTTTCTTCTCCAGCGACAACGGCCCGGTCTGGTATGACAAGGATCGCGAGAAGTTCGGCCATGACGCCGTGGGCGGCCTCAGCGGCATGAAGTTCAGCTCCTATGAAGGCGGTCATCGCATGCCCTTCATCGCCCGCTGGCCCGGCAAGACGACGCCCGGCTCTCTCTGCGAGCAAACCATCGCCTTCTCCGATCTGTTCGCGACTCTTGCCGAGTTGGTCGGCACCAAACAAATCCCACAAGGCATGGCCGAGGACAGCGTGAGCTTCCTGCCTTATCTGCTCGACTCCGCCAAGGCTTCCGCCGCCCGCGCACCCATCGTGCATGACGAATGGACCCTGCGTGAGGGCGATTGGAAACTCATCCTCCCCCGCAAGAAACGCGACCGCGGCGGCAAGGATGCCAAACCCGCTTCCCCCGAACTGTTCAACCTCCGCGACGACCTCGCCGAGAAACACAACCTCATCTCGGAGCACCCCGAAAGGGCCCATAAGATGCAGGAACAGCTCAAAGCCATCCTCGCGAAGTAGACTCGCTCTCCATTCATGAAGATGACTACTACCACTTTCCTGGTCCTCCTTGACACGCTCACTACTATCCGTTCTGAGAACGTCTCGGTTGCATCCGCCACC
>JADZAX010000473.1 GCA_020852405.1 Verrucomicrobiales bacterium | reverse complement strand
TTCACGCGCCCGACTTGCGCGGGCGGCTCTCCTTCGACCTCACGCTCTCGGATCGGCCCGGTTATTACATCCGCGCTCTTTCGGCCACCAGCGGACAACCCTATGGCGTGGGAACGATCAATGATCCCAAAAAGTTGATCGATCCGGCGGATGAGACCGTGTCCACGAGCTACCGCCGCTGGCAGATCGGGCAACGGATGCTCACCACTTCGATGCCGCACTTCCCGGGCCATGCCTTGCAGGCCTATCACGATCAGGTCATCGGGCACATGCGTGAGAACCGGACGGCCGACGGTTTCCTCGGTCAGGTGCTGTTGGGAACGGATGCCGAACGCCCTCCCGCAGCCGAGGAGAATCGTGGCCGGATGTGGATCAATACCGATGATCCTGGCACCATTCATCACAGCGATGGAACAGAATGGAAACCGCGCAAGAAGCCTCTCTATGCACCCATGAGCCTAGATGTGTCCGTACCCTTCGTGCGGCAGATCGTGCTCGAGAGCCTGAAAGAGAAGTCGGAGAAATTCTTCGCGAAATCGCCCAACGACCACTTTGTCTTTGGAACGGACCCGGAGGATGGCTCCTCGCTCGCGCAACCTCCGAAACATCCGAACTGGTATCCCGATTACCTTGCAGAAATCGGAGCGGAGTTTGGACGTCCCTACGTGCTTCATGGCTACAAGGGACTGAATCAGCCGAAGGAGCTCTGGGATGGAACGGCCTTCACCGATGTGATGTTCGGGTTGAACAACTGGCTCCTGAGCGAGTACGACCGCTGGATAAAATCGCTGCCGCCGGACCAACGGGTCACCTCCACCGGGCAGGATAAAGGAGCAGCGGTGCGATGCAGTTTCTATAGCTACAACCAACACGACGTGCCGCCGAATTTCAATCTCGATCCCCGCATCCGCGTGATGATCGCCAGCTATCCGAAGAATCGCGGGCGGGGCAAATGGAAACCCTTCGTCACACAGATGGACATGGGCCAGGTCTTCAGCAAGATGCTGCCACTCGAGCCCTCGGGCGACTACTGGATCATCAGCCTGTCCTATTTTCAGGATCGCGGCCTGGACGGTCTCGCGCCGCGATGGGATGCCTCCCCGGCTTTTCTTTCGCAGCGTCAGCAGGAGCACCATGCCTCCGGATTCCGCGCCCTGTCGGTGGAGACGGATTTCAACTTCGGGCGCTTCGGCCTGGGCTATTACCTGCTGGCGCAGACCCTCTGGAACCCGCAGCGACGTGCCGTCGAACTCGACGGGATCCGTGATCGATGGCTACAGCGCGCCTTCGGCTCGGGCTGGACGGCGATGAAGCAGTATTACGACTTTACCTTGCTGAAAAACTACCCGGTGAATTCGCCCCATGCCTGGTCGCGGGCGATTCGTTTCATCGAGGCCGCCGACGCGCTCATCGACGAAACCCGCGAACCCGACGCCCAGCGGCGGCTCGATGATCTGAAACAATATTGGTATCTCTATTACCTCATCGACAGCGGCGAGAACACGGCGAGCTCTACCGCCCTGCGTGAGTTGCTGTGGAAGGGGCAGATGGCCTACGCAAATGCCAGCCACATGATCTCGCGGGTGTTCTTCAACACCTCCGATGCCGCGCAGGCCGCAGGAGAGTTCAGCACGGGCCGCGCGCATTTCACCCCGGAGGAAACGGCGGTCTGGTGGGCCAAAGTGCTCGATCACTGGCCTGTCGTGCCGGTGACGCGATTCGATCAGATCACCCTCGCGAACGGCCGTCTGGCCCGCGAGGTAGATGTCAACGATCTCGTCGCGGTGGAGGAGTTTGGCAGCGAACCCTCTCCGCAGGGTTTTCTCTACAACTCGGCCTATCAGAAACAGGCCACGGTGCGTTGCGTCGCCGCGCGGACCGGCGATGAGATCGGCTTCCAACTCTACTGGCCCGCCGATCCGACCGGCAAGGACCACTTCTACACCGCTCGCGATGTCTCCTACGGCATCGAGTGGTGGAACTCCAAAACCAAAGCGTGGGAGGAGCTCGTCGATCCCACCCTGACCACACAACCCTCCAAGGAAATCATCGTGTCGGGCAAGCAACGCCCGGAACATCACCTCGCCGCCGTTCGCTACGTGGCCCCCCAGGCCGGTACCTACCGTTTCCTCGTCGGCCGCGGGGGCAACCTCGCCATCCTCACCGATCTCGGCTGGAACCCCGCCGATGACAGCCATCGCGGAGGCCACTCCTTCACTCTCGATGGCAACAGCGAGGGGCTCACCCAGCGTTCCACCTTCATCTACATCCCGAAAGGCACGCCCAGTCTCGATCTCGAAATCTGGGACAGCTCGGGCAACAAATCGGTGACGCTTTACAAGACCCTGCCACCGGCCCGCACCGGCATTTCCCGCAAGGTGGACGTCAGCGAGCGCCGGACCCACCGCATCGAGCTGAAACCCGAAGAGACCGGAACCATCGCCGAACTCGCCGGCAACGGCTTCGCCTTTCCGTATCTCTACTCCGTGCCGATGCTCTGGGCCAAATCACCCGGACAGTTGGTGATGCCCCGCGCCGTCGCGGAGGCGGATGGACTGACGATACGAAACCACGTAAAGCCATGAAGTTACCGTCCCCGAAACTGATCCTAAGTGTCATCCTACTCACGAATGTGGCGGGGACAGGTCAGTAATCTGTGATGAAAATTGCAATTATTTGCGGTATTTCATAAACTCCTCCTTCATCCCATCGAATCGCCCCCCCTCTATCCCCGGCCTTGCGGCGGAGCGGCGGCAATCGAAGCGTAGGTGGACAATCGAGAGTATCGAGATGGGTGCCTCAAGACAAGCGAATCGAAGCGTAGTGGAGATAGACGGAACAAAGTGAAGTCAACCGTCCAAAACGCAGTGAAGTCAAAAGGGTTGAGAAAGCAAATCCATTAGTAACCACTCCAAGTGGGCGTCGATTCCGGGCTTGATCGTGGCGTGGAGTTCACTAGGATTGGGTTCTGTGATTTTATTCATCGTTGCCGGGTTGGGGGTAATCCCCTCCTGACAACCCCATGACATCAATCAATAACTGCTAGGAGCCTGTCGGAGTTAGCACAGGTTTCGCGGTGGATCCGATGGCCAGGCGGTGGAGTCGCCGGGAGATTGCGCGGGTGATTCTCCCGAGGTATGCGCTGACTTGTAGATTCGGAATGGGATTCCTGGCCATGGGCGGCGA
>JADZAX010000472.1 GCA_020852405.1 Verrucomicrobiales bacterium | reverse complement strand
CTTTCATTCGTGAAATCATCGAAGCATTTCGACACTCGCATTTTGCCTCCCTTCTTCGAAATCTTTCCGAGGCCGAGTGGCGGGCTCGAATCGAGGAAAAAGGCACTGTCAAGCTGACCGATTCGTTATGGAAGACCTTCGAGCAATCCTTTCGAAAAAGCTCGTTCTGGGAGCGCAGGACCTTGTTGGAAGCCTGGGCTCCGTTCAGTGTATTTCTACCCGAACGAACAATTGAACTCGCCAAACTGGCCATCAGCCTCGACGAAGCTCCTGAAGACGAGGCGGCGAAACTCCTTTCATTTCAGAGCTCCACCTGGCGTAACATGGTAGATCGCGTACCGATGATTTTGAAACCCATCGGGATCTATCACCTCAAACTACAATTTGAGGTATTCGATCTCCTCG
The DNA here is from genome assembly GCA_020852405.1 of Verrucomicrobiales bacterium. Taxonomy (GTDB): domain Bacteria; phylum Verrucomicrobiota; class Verrucomicrobiia; order Verrucomicrobiales; family DEV007; genus JACKQE01. The sequence goes on along the minus strand of JADZAX010000472.1, from coordinate 11,704 downwards.
CCCAGCTCGGGAAAGATTGGCAGTTCAAAGTGGAATTCCAGACGCGCGAGGACGATGGGCATCCGTGGTCGGCGATCGCGGCGGCTGCAAACTTCGCCATCGATCAACCCATGGAATCCGTGGGCGGAGTAGTGCGATGGCTCGAGTCTCGATTGGAAGCGGATTGGATGAGCGACTTGATTGATCGACGAGGCGGATTCCTGAATCTCATTCTACATCCCATATTCAAGCGGGCCATTGAGCGCACCTACAGCGAAGGAATGAATTTCATATTCCAGACAATTCCCCTCAGCGTTGCGAATACGGCTCCCATGCGAGACGCGGCCTTTCGCTTGATCGAGGAAAAGATCGTTCCCCGGTCGGAGATCGCGACGCTCAATGTGATCCCCGCCCTCAACGAGACGGCTGCATTCTACAAAGTAGGGCCCGACCAACATGCAGATCGCGACAAATGGAAACCCATTCGGCTCCGCGCCATTTCACTCCTCGATTTCTGCCGCAGTCGCTGGTCCTCATCCTTCGTTCAGTTCGCCGTATGGAGGGCGCTGGCGGACAGGATTGCCTTTGAGGACGACAAAGAGTTCGTTGAAGCCGGGAAAGACGTGTTGAGGAAGATCCCGCGCGATCTCTCTCTTAAAATCGCATTCGTGACGCTTGATGAAGGCGGGCATTGTCGATTCGACGACGATCTTGACGTGCCTGCTGATCGGACCCAAGCGCGAGAAATGCGGAAGCAATTCCCTTCCAAAGTGGCTCGGGAACTTCGTTCGGCCAATCCCAATGAGCAGTCGCTCTGGGAACTTCTGAATCACTTCGAAAATGAGAGCCGCGAGCGCGGTTACGTGCCCAACTGGAGTCCACTGCTTATTGCCCTGACAGATGGGCAACACAGTTTCGCAGAAAGCTGGATTGCCAGATGCCTGGAAGAGCCCGAGTCATTTCTTGAAGGTAGCATCGGAACCCTTCTCTATTCTGTTAACGCGAAAGACCCTGAAGCGGGTGACCGGCTCATCGCCGATGCCTTGCGAAGCAGGAAGGAGAATGTGAGGAACTCTGCGATGGGTATGTTCCGATGGAGTATGCACCCACCCGGCAAAGCTTCAAATGCCGTCCTCCGCGATCTGCTTGGATCCACCAACCAATCAGTTCGAGAGCCCGTTCTAATTGCATTCTGTGATCCGCTTTCACACGGGAGAGGCTGGACTCACGAGATGGTTGACGCCATTCCCTTTGATGCGTTGAATGAACTCGAGTTATCCCAGGTGGTCGCCAGCTTGGTGAGTGCGGTACAATTCGAACAGATCGAGTTGGACTTTCACTCTCTTGCGGCGCTTTTCAAAAGGCTGGAGCTGACCTCTCAAATCCACAACGATCCCTATCCGGCGTTCTTTCGACATCTTTCGGAAAAGTCTCCTCGCAAGACCTATGAGATCATTCGGAATCGAATCGTACGTTTCGAGAACGAGTTCCAGCCGAAAAAGGACTATTCGTTCAATCCAGTTGTAAAGGAATTGGAACCATGGCGAATACCCGGTTTGGAGCAGGATGAGAAATTTTCCGAGATTGTGGGGTTTTTGGTTGGCAAAATGCGGAACCTTGACGTGCCTGCGGCGCACTATTGGACCAATCTTTTCCAAGCCGCCGTGTTGATGAATCAAACAGATCTCGGGATTGAGTCTATACGAACTTGGTTGAACGAGTCGAAAGACTTTGAAGAAACCCGTGAAGTCGCACGTATCTTCAATCTCCGGGGATCCAGCCTGGTTTTTAGCCATCCCGCCTTCGTCCGGGAAACCATCACGCACGTGCTTCGGAACTATCCGGACCAATTGGAATCGATCTATTGGGCACTCCTACCAAACACCGGAATGCGAAGTTATTCGAACGGCGAATTGGACGCCTCATGCCATTGGGTTATCGACGAAGCGAGAAAGGCTTCCGCGCAATTCGCCGGCGATTCCGTTCTCAAACCCTTCTTCGACTTTGTCATTGACCGTGAAGAGCGCGACCAGCAACGAAACCGCGAAAGTTACCAAAGCGACATGCTAGCCATGGCTTGAGTCAAAGCTGCTCGAAGCACAATTCTCGCTCCTCAGGCAGTTCCCTCGGCTCAAGCAATTAAGTTTTACTTAATAGCTGCGCCCTCGCGCAACCTCCCTCCCTCATCAAAACGGTGTATCCGGCCAGTCATCAGGCCCCGGCTCCGTCCTGCTCCGCCACCGATCCTGATTCACACGCTCCTCCTGATCGATCAACTTCCGGAGGTAGTCCTCTGCCTTCCTCAACTCATCCTCGTCCGGGGTATGGGGTAGCGCCTGGACGACCTGGAGATCGAGTCCGGCTAGATCGGTCACCCATTTCGCGGCGTCGGGAGGCAGATCCATGAGGGAATCCATCCTCCAATCCTCATCCCAGAGGAATTCAGAAAAGAGAGGGCTATCTCCACACAAGAGCTTCTCCCAATCCGCGAGGGTGATGTTCTCCAGGCGATAGGATTCCGGGTCTTCCAAGGTCATCCCGGCATCCTCCAGGATCCAGGGCAGGGCGGGCTCATACGGGTTCCGATGGATGAGAAGGCGATCCACACTCTGCCACACCGCCTCCCTCGCCGACTCGCCGACATCCCCCATTTCCATTTCGCAAACCACGAGGTCGAACGATTGCCTCAACAGGTCGGCAATGATCGCTTCATGGATCCCGGGATGCCCGCCCTCCGGAACGGGCACGTCACCGGTCAGCGCCTCGAAGACTTCGTGGAGCGCGAAGACCAGTTCGCTTCTCTCGAGAGGCCGCAGGATCCCTTCTTCAACCAGTTCCGAAACTGGCGTCGCTTCGCTGAGATAGAGGAGCTCGTCGAGGGGAAGCACCAGGGCGGATAGATCGGCGAGGGCATAGCGCTTGCCGGCTTCTGAATCGCTGTGAGGGCTGTTCCACATGGGGTGAATGACATTTAAGATGTGTTCAAACGATTAGCTATCCCGTGACGACTGTCCACCAATTTCTCTGACCCGCACGACCGCTCCCCCTTGCCTCCCCGCCCGAAACCCGCAAGAATCCCCCACACCCATGAAACTCCCGGCCCTCTTGCTCCCCCTCCCCCTCTCCCTGGCCCTGGCGCTGATCCCGCTCGAAGCGGCGGACAAACCCAACTTCATCCTCATCCTCACCGACGACCTTGGCTACGGAGATCTCGGGTGCTACGGCTCCGAAAAAATCAAAACACCCCATCTCGACGCGATGGCCGGCGAGGGCCTGCGGCTCACGAGCTTCTACGCCCAGTCGGTGTGCGGTCCCTCGCGGGCGGCTCTGCTGACGGGCTGTTACCCGATCCGCGTGGCCGAACCGGGCAACCGGAAGAACCAACACACCGTCCTGCCTCCGAAGGAGATCACGATGGCGGAAGGCCTCCGCGAGGCGGGTTACGCCACCGCCCGCATCGGCAAGGGGCATCTCGGCGCGCACGCCTAGGATTCGCCCACCGGCTTCGATCCCGCAACGATGCCGAACGGACAGGGCTTCGACGCATGCTACGGCACGCCGCTCTTCAACGGCTTCACCGTGAAGGTGGCGGACACGAAATCCCGCAGCACAATCGGGCGCGTTTCGCCGGATTGCGATCTAAAATCGAGCTGCAACCCTCTGAATGTGAGTTCAAGAGCTCCTATTTACCCCGCAAGGATTCGAACCTTGTCAAACAGAATCAAAATCTGTTGTGCTACCGTTACACCACGGGGCAATATAAGAGACAGCCCGGAGGCCATCAAGGGATGGGAAGATGTGTAGCGCAAAACCGGAATTTTGCAACGCCCAACGACCCACCCAAAACGCAAAAGCGATTTCTCAGCCCAGTTTGCGCAACCGACTGCTGCCGGTCATCGCCGCGGGCTTCTCCAATCCGAGGATGTCCAGCATGGTGGGCGCGATGTCGGCAAGAATGCCGTCATCGAGGGCATAGCGGCCGGCATCGGCGGCGACGTAGATGAAATGCACCAGATTGGTGGTGTGCGCGGTATGGGGTGAACCATCCTCGCAGATCATCTGGTCACAGTTGCCGTGGTCGGCGGTGAGGAGCAGCGCACCACCCATCCCGAGAACACGCTCGACGACACGCTGGACGCAGGCGTCGATGCACTCCACCGCAGAGATCGCCGCCGCAAGGACGCCGGTGTGGCCGACCATGTCAGGATTGGCGAAATTCACAATGATGACGTCAAATTCCTCGATCCGGCCCAGCAGGGCGTCCGTGACCTCGACGGCGCTCATCTGGGGCTTTTCGTCATAGGTCGCCACGTCCTTGGGCGACTGGAGCATGATCCGCTCCTCCCCTTCACAGGGCTCTTCGGCACCACCATTGAAGAAGTAGGTGACGTGAGGGTATTTCTCGGTCTCGGCGATGCGGACCTGGCGCAGGCCGGCCTTGGAAATGACCGTTCCAAGCACCTCCTGCAGGATGTCGGGAGGGAAGACGTTGGGGACGCCGTAATTCTCGTCATACTCTGTCAGCGTGACGTAGTGGACCTTCGGCTGGACGCCGCGGGCGAATCCGCTGAAATCCTTCTGGAGAAAAGCCATGGAGAGCTGGCGGGCCCGGTCGGCGCGGAAGTTGAAGAAAAGGACGACATCGCCGTCACGGACGCGCTGCTGGTCGGGTTCGTCGAAAATGATGGGGAGGATGAACTCGTCCGTCTTCTGCTGCTCGGTGTAGGCGGAGCGGACGGCTTCGGACGGGAGGAGGTCGGAAGGAGTGCCTTTGCCAAGGACGATGGCGTCCCATCCAATTTTGGTGCGATCCCAGCGTTTGTCCCGGTCCATGGCATAGTAACGCCCGACAACCGTGGAAATCCGGGCGCCGACGGCTCCGAGACGGTCTTCACACCAGCTGAGATAGCCGGCCCCGGCTGTCGGTGACGTGTCGCGACCGTCGGTGATGGCGTGGACCATGATGTCTTTGACCCCGGCGTCATGGGCCAGTGAAGCGAGGGCCACGAGGTGCTCCTGATGGCTGTGGACGCCGCCATCGGAGACCAGTCCGATGAGATGGAGGCGGCTCTGACCGGCACGGGCAAAGGTGTCACGGAGCACGGCATTCTGCGCGAGGTGTCCGTTGGCGATGGCTTTGTTGATGCGGGTGAGGTCCTGGTAAACGATGCGTCCGGCCCCGATATTGAGATGGCCGACCTCGGAGTTGCCCATCTGGCCGTCCGGCAGACCGACATCGCCGCCGCTCGCGCTGAGATGGCTCACCGGATAGTTGGCATAGAGTTGGTCGTGGAAAGGGGTCTTCGCAAGCCGGGGGGCATCGCCGTTTTTCACGGCCATCGCCTCTCCGCCGGGATTGTCACCCCAGCCGTCGCGGATAATGAGCACTACAGGTTTTTTCTTGTCGGGCATGGTCGGTCAGTATGGGAGGGGCAGTAGTGATGCCCCAGAATGCGGCGGCTTGCAAGCGGGGAACTGGAATGGAGGCGCCGTCGGAGGGGGAAGCCTGCGGCGCGGGGAGGAAATTCGCATCCGGGATCCAGGGCACCGACCGGCTCACTTGGTCTGCAGGCCGGCCACCCTCGGCAGGCCGCGCCTCCCCTCCCAAGTCGGCTGGAGACGCCGTTCAAGGAGGCGGCGGGGCGGCTTCGAGCTTGAAGAGCGCCTGGGCAAACCTCCGGCCGACGTCAAGGGTGCCTGCGGCGTCGAAATGGAAGGGATTGATGACGGTGGCCGAGGCCGTGTCGACGTAGGCAGCCTGTGGATCGGCGGCCCCGACCTGTTGCTGGGCCTCGACGATGGCGGGCAGGTGGGGGTTCTTGCCGAGGCCGAACTGGATGTTCACGGCCAACAACGCCGGCAGAGCGGGCGCAGCCAGATCCCTGCGGAGCGAGGCGATGAGATGCTTCAGACGGGCGGCGTACAGGGGGGCATCCGTGGCATTGGCATCGCTTTCCCCCTGAACCCAGAGGAACGCGGTGGGACGCAGGAGAATGCCCCGGGCCTTGGCGGCGGCGATGGCGCGCTGGCATTCCCCGACGAGAGAATGGTAGCAGGCTCCGGCCCCGTCCCTGGCATCGGGATCCCAATCCCGGGCGATGCCGGTGCCACTGAAGGCGGTCTTGACCACCGCGAGACGGCGTTCCGGCTGACGGTCCATTACGGCCCTGGCGAAACCGATCTCGGGACCGAAACCTCCCAAAGGTTGGCCAAAATTCCCGTACTGCCGAGTTTTGGGATCTTTTGGCTGGTGGGCATGGCCCACGGGCTGCGGGCGCAAAGTGGTCCAGACCCCGCCACTGGTGGTGTCATGAATGTCGGGAGGAGGATCGCCGGTGCGCCACCAGAAAAGGACTTTGCCGTCATTCGGATCGGATGGCAATTCAGCGGCATTGGCATCGAAGCCGACCGCATTGGACTGCCCCGCGAGGATGACGAGATCGACTGTGCCGGGCGGGATCGAGGCTTCGACATCGGAAGCGCTTTCCTGCCAGCGCTGCCAAGACAGACCGGGACGGTCGACCCGGAACTGAACGATCCGGGTCTGGGCGACCTCAGTGACATACACGGTCCGCCCGTCGGGACCGCCAAAGCACAGGTTGCTGGGATACGCCCCCAGCACGTCGATCTCCTGCAGGATTTCCCCTTCCGGCGAAAGTTTGACCACAGTGCCTTTGCCATGACGGGTGAGATAGAGATTCCCGTCGACATCACAGCGCATGCCATCGAAGCCGTGGTCGGGAAACTCCTTGAGAAGACGCTTGTCGCCGAGGATGCTGTCCGCTCCAACGCGGAAGGCCTTTCCTAGGCGGAACGCCCAGACTTTGCGCTGCACACTTTCGTTGACATAAAGAGTCTGCCCATCCGGACTGACCTCGATGCCGTTGGTCGTGCCGAGATCGCCCGCGAGCAGACTGACCCGCCCATCGGTGCCGATCCTCCAGATCCGTCCGGTCCCGGCCTTCCAATCGGGATCGCTCGCATAGAGAATGCCGTCGGGCCCGATGGCGATGTCGTTGGGCTGGCTCATCCGCGACTCATGGGCAAAGATGCTGACGGCCCGGGTCGCCGGATCGATCCGCAGAATGTTGTGCCCGGTGTGATCCGCGACATAACAAAACCCGGCGCGGTCGAAGCGGAGACCGTTACCGGTGCTTCCTTTGGGAAGGGTCACCCAGAGGCCGGCCTGTCCGGCCGGAGTGACCAGCCCGACCGTTCCCTGGGTCCCAAAGTTGACCGCACAGACGTTGCCCGCCCGGTCACAGGCAGGTCCCTCGATGCCCTGAGTGAACTCACCCGGACGGGTCAGCGGGGTGGCGAGGAAGAGCGACTCCTCCTCCCCATGGACGGAGAGGCCGCCAGAGAGGAGAAGCAGGAGGAGGGTGGTCGGAATGGTGTTGTTCATGGCAGGAAACCGAAGGCGGCTGGCGGCAGTTTCACCAGAGGGTATACCCCCCGTCGATGACGAGGGCCGCCCCGGTCATGTAGCGCGAGGCTTCGCTGGCGAGGTAAACCGCCAGGGGACCGAGATCCTCCGGCTCTCCAAATTTCCCCATCGGGATGGCTTTGACAAACTCGCTGATGACTTCGGGATGCTCCCGGGACCAGCGTCGGTTCGGCTCGGTCATGAATCCTCCGGGACAGATGGCATTGACCGTCACGCCATGAGGTGCCCAGTCGGCGGCGGTGGCCCGGGTGAACTGCAGCACGGCCGCCTTGGCCGTCTCGTAGCTGCGCCCCCCGATCCCCCGGTTGGCGATCATGGCGGAGACTGACGAGACATTGATGACCCTCCCTCCAGTCCCACGCCGCACCATTTCTCCACCGATGATCCGGGTGCAGAGAAAGGTGCTGGTGACATTGAGATCCATAATGCGCTGCCAATCATTTAGCGACTGGTCTTGCACAGGAACATTGACGAGACGACCTCCCACATTGTTGATCAGGATGTCAATGGGGCCATGTTCCTCCAGCGCACGGAGGCAGGCGGCCTCGCATTCTCCGGGATTTCCCATGTCGGCCTGGAGCGTGAAAGCCTCGCGCCCCAGGACCCGGATTTCCTCCGCCGTGGCATCGAGGCTGGCGGTATCCCGTCCGGTGAGAATGACATCAGCTCCGGCCTCGGCGATCGCCAGTGCCATCTCCCGCCCGAGCCCCCGGCTTCCTCCGGTGATGAAGAGACGTTTGCCGGAGAGCGAGAAGCGGTTGAGGAGGTGCATGATTGGATTGCCTCCATCCAATCAGATCGGAATGCGGTCTGTCCATCCCCAAAACGAGCCATTTGCCATCGCTACAGGAGCCGTGGGGGCGGGGGGCCCCAGACACGGTGACGGCCGGGGTTTCGGTCCTTTGGTGATGAGAATCCCGAACCCGATCACTGAGAATCGATCCGGTTCAGTGGGTTGGAGGAGTTGGGGGGTGTCAGCCTGGAATGGTGGTGTCTCTCCGCCTTCTCCTGGGAAATCAGAAATACCAGGCAAAACTGGTGAGGAGCTTGTAGTCAATCCCTTCCGACGTCAGGGGGCACTCGCCCCCGAAGGCGAAGGCATACTGGCGGTGAGGGCCCCATTGGAACGTGGCGATCAATTCAAGCCGGTTCCGCTCCTGCTCCGAGAGGAGGTTCCATCTCGGTTTGTAAGTGAGTGCGGCGGACCAGGCATCGCTGATCTTGTATGCCGCCGGAAACTTCAATTCGAGAGCGCTGACCTCATCGAAGCCCTCCTCGATCGGTGTGAAATTGTATTCCACGTTGACCCCCAGGTTGAGACGCTCAGTCGCGTCCCAGCGCAAGGCGGCAATCGGCCGCAGAATGAAGGCGTTGTTGCTGAGGGCGGCGTCAGACGCCGATTCGGTGACCGCATTGACACCGATCCCGTAGCGCAGAGTGGGGGAAATCCTTCCGATGAAGCCGGCGCGGAATTCGACGTCTCCCGTGCCGGATTTCTCAGAGATGTCGGTTTTGTTCCATTGCACGGGCACCATCATTTGCAGCCCCAAAGCCAGGTCATCGAGCACGGGAATGGCCCAACGGAACGAGGTTTCGACTTTGTAGAAATCGCCGTTCTGGCCGTGATCCTCGTAGGTGAATTCCGAAAATGTGCGTCGACTGATAAGTGTGGGATCGTAGTTTCCAAGCCAAGCACGGTCGCCGGTCGGCTCGAACCAGTGTTTTCCGGGCTCCCGATCAGCGGCGGGCGCGGCGGCGATTGGCCCCAGGAAACAGAGAGACCAACACATTGCCAGGATATTGGGAGAGGTTTTTTTCTTCATGGTGACTGGTGTGGCCGGGTCGCGGATTGGCCCGTCGAATGGGGTCTAAAAAACATGGCGATTGTCCCGTTGCTGATTTTTCCACTTCCCTGCGCCGAAACCTGAACGGGACATTGAATGGGTGAGAGAAAAACCTCGTTCTTCTCCGATGGCAAGGCTCGGATGGTTCGCAAGCTTGGGAATTCATACTTTTGTAGTTACGTATCAGCACCCATACCAGGCTTCTAAGGCTCTATCACGGCCCGGGGAGGTTCCCCATCTCTGGGCGACAGGCAACCTTGGTTGAAAATCAACAAGTTCCCGGAACAGCCCAATCCTCTGCTACGGGATAATGCAAAGGATTTTGATTGAATTGGATCCGCATCTGGAAATAATGAGGTGTTACCCTTTCACGGCATCTCCCTCGAACCCCATCCTTTTCCATGAGTAGAATCCTTCCCCTCCTGACGATCACCTCCTTGCTGTTCATGGCGTCCGCCTGCAAGACGAGCACTGACAACTATTCGGTCGCCGATCGTGACCACGACGGCAAACTGTCCAAGTCCGAAGTCAAGAAGGCTCTCATGACGGCCATCTATGCCAACGGGGATCCCAACGGAGACGGAAAAATCTCCTTTTCGGAATACTGCACGGTCGATCCCGATTATCCCAAGGCACGCTTCAACGAGAGGGATCTCAACGGTGATGGCTATGTCACCCCGGAGGAGCTGGACCGGTTCTCCGAGAAATCCCACGGCTTCGACCATCTTGTGGATGCCTTCGACGAGGACGGTGATGGTTGCATCAACCGCAAGGAAGCCGCCATTTTCAATGCCCACCTGCAGAAGGCCGAAGGCGACAATGCTCTGCAAAAACTCTATCACTTGAATGCCAGTCTCCCCGGCAGCAAGTAAGCCTTCAGTCACGCTCCCACCACCCGCCACTTTTTCGCCACATGAAACGTTTCAGACTGATCTTTTTGCTGACCGCGCTCTCCGCCACCGCCTCCACCTTCGTGAGCTGCGCCTCCACCGTGGACAGTTCGTCGACCGGTCCCACCACTGGATTCGCGCCCATGCCCAGCGGGATCTACCCCTCCTATGGGAGCACCCTGGATCGGCAGATCGCGATTCAGGAGGCCCAGAGCCGCGTCATGCGCTCCTTGATTCCCTGCTAAAAATCGGCAGAGCCGTTTGGGGTGACGCTTCCCGCGGGAGGCGTGAGCCTTCGCGAACTCTGGCGCCCTGCGGGAGTGAGTCCGACGTGACCTGAATGGGAAGTTAGCCTAGGAGAAGGACTTCTTTTCTTAGGCCATGATCGCCTTCACCACGTTGCCGGCGATGCCGGTCAGGCGGACATCGAGCCCTTGGAATTTGGTGCTGAGACGGTGGTGGTCGATGCCCAACAGGGCGAGCATGGTGGCGTGAAGATCGTGGACGGAAACGACGTCCTCCACCGCCCGGTAGCCAAGTTCATCGGTCGCCCCGTGGGTGACCCCGCCCTTGACCCCGCCACCGGCAAGAAAGACGCTGAATCCGAGAATGTGATGATCGCGGCCGGTGCCCTGGCCCATCGGAGTGCGGCCGAATTCCCCGCCCCAGAGGATCAGGGTGTCCTCGAGCATGCCACGCTCCTTGAGATCTTTGATCAGGGCCGCGCTGGCCTGGTCGACATCGGCGGCACCGTTTTTCATCCCCGCCTCGAGATTGCTGTGGTGGTCCCAGGCCCGGTGGTAGAGCTGGATCATGCGGACCCCGCGCTCGGCAAGCCGCCGGGCGAGGAGACAGTTCGAAGCGAAACTGCCATCGCCCGGTTCTTTGACTCCGTAGAGGTCCAGCATCGCCGGGGACTCCTTGCTGAAATCGGTGAGATCCGGCACGCTGCTCTGCATCTTGAACGCCAGCTCATACTGGGCGGTCCGGGTCGCGATCTCCGGGTCGTTCTGCTCTGCGGCGAGGAATCCGTTCATCCGCTGGATCTCCTCGACAACCTGACGCTGGGTGCTCTGACAGACGCCTTCAGAGTTCCCGATATAATGGACCGCATCGCCCTTGGATTGGAAGAGAATGCCCTGGTGACGGCTCGGCAGCACCCCGCTGCTCCATTGCCGGGCCGAGATGGGCTGCTGTCCTGACTTGCCCGCGGAGGTCAGCACGATGAAGCCGGGAAGTTCCTGGGTTTCCGCCCCGAGTCCATAGCTGAGCCAGGAACCCATGCTCGGCCGCCCCTTGATGATCGAGCCGGTGTTCATGAAGGCGTGTGCAGTGTCGTGATTGATCTGCTCGGTCTGCATCGAACGGATGATGCAGAGGTCGTCGGCGAGACCGGCGAGGCGAGGAAACAGATCGCTGATCTCGGCCCCGGATTGGCCATGCTTCTGGAAGTCCGTGAACGAACCGCGGGCCTTGAGCACCGCATTCTGCAACTGGGCGATCTGCTGGCCCTTGGTGAAGGATTCCGGGAAAGGCTGGTCGTG
>JADZAX010000471.1 GCA_020852405.1 Verrucomicrobiales bacterium | reverse complement strand
TGCTGAAGCCGTCGCCGTCGAGATCGGCGGCCCCGTCGGCGGGATCGAGATCATTCATCCCGTAAAACCACTCCAGCTCGGAAGGCACGCCGTCGGCATCGGGATCGGTTTGCGGATTGAGGCGGGCGTCGGCGGGGAAGGGATCAAGGGAATCCTCCCAGCCGTCGCCGTCCTGGTCCGAGGGCGGGGTGGAGTATCCATAGTAGGCGGGGTCTTCCCAGGGATCCGGCACATAAGTGTCGTCGAGGCCGTCGCCGTCGGAGTCGTAGTAATAACCGGCCTGCACCTTTGTGGGCAGAGGAGGCATGACCGAGCAAAGGAGGGCGGCGCAGAGGAGCGCTCGGCCCAGCCGGGTTCGCCAGCGGTTCAGAGAAAGATTATGGAAATTCGATGGGGGGGGGCACCGCGTTTCATGGATTTCTGGTCTGGAAGCCGAGCATGACCAATGCGCCTGGCTGTGGCAACATTATTTTTACGACTGCGGGTAATTTTTTGTGGCGTGCTAATTTAGAAGAGTCCATCAACAACGAGCGCACAGTGAAGGAACGCGGTGAACATTCCATGGAGCTTCTCGAATCGTGAAAAGAGGCGCCGTAATCCCTTGAGTCGGCGGAACAGACTCCCCATCTCGTCCAAAGAGCGCACTTCGATCTTAGAAAGGATGATCCGCAAAGCCTGCAGGGCATCAAAGACACGAGCTAACACTCCCTGCCGGGCACGGCCTCGCCTGTGCGCATAAGTAGTGTGCCAATGCCCGTAATCCTCGGGATGACGACGTCACTTGGCTCCGAGCTTTGCCATGTGAAGAATGGCGATAGGAACCTCCAGATTGCTGTAAGTCGGATTCCCTCCGGGCTTAGGGAAACAGTGAGCGATTCGGTCATCAGGCCCTTGCGTCAGGTGGATCCTGCCCTATCGGATGGAAATCAAACAAATTCAGGGTTTACATTAACACGCCCGGCACCAGTTCCGTGACAGCGCCTTCACGGCATTGCAGCTTCGCCTTGTATTCTGGACTTATTGCATGAACGATTGACGCGGTGCCGACACGCCTGATATTCCCACTTCTCCATGCCATTGCCACGCGCCACCACCTTGGCTCACAGGATACTCGCGGATCAAATCCCCGAAGGGAGTTGTGTGGTCGATGCAACGGTGGGCAACGGCCATGACACGGAATTTCTTGCCACACTGGTGGGGGATTCCGGGAGAGTTCATGGCTTCGATGTCCAGCTCGCAGCCTTGCAATCAGCCAAAGAGCGACTTCGGGCGGCTGGGCTGGATCACCGGGTGAGGTGGCATCATGGGGGGCATGAGTCCCTCGCCGATCAAGTTGATGATCCTCTCCGGGCGGTGATGTTCAATTTGGGCTATTTGCCGGGAGGCGACCATGCTCTCATCACGACCGCTGCCACGACCCTTAGGGCCTGCTCCTCCGCCTCTGTTTTGTTGGTGGAGGGAGGGGTGTTGAGCATTGTCCTTTACCGGGGGCATCCCGGAGGAGCCGAGGAAGCGCAGGCTGTGGAAACGTGGATTCTGGGATTGGATGCCGCTCACTGGTCTGTCGCCCGGTATTCTCCATTGGGACGCCGTCGGGAGGCACCTTCCCTCCTCTTGGCATCCAAAGAGCCGAGATTGGCATAAGTCGGGGAAATTTATCAGTTGGAAACCCGGACACCCTGAGTATGATAAGCCACCGAAAAATGGGGATTTTCAAGAAACGCACAACCGAGAACCAAATTGTCAACTCTGGCAGGTGGCCCGTTCGACATACGGAGTTCCGACTTACAGAAGACTACGAATTTCCCCCTGGGAACTACACGGAGGTCTTCTTTGTCAAAGAAGGGACCCTGTTGCACGAGATCGATGGCGGGAATCAGGCCCTGCGCCGCGGCGGGATCATCGTCTGCCATCCGGGGAACCGCCATGCCATCAAAAATCCAGTCGAGGTAAAACTGGAACGTCTGCGGTTCCTCCCGGAATGGTTTGCCAGCGATTACTCGACGATCATTGATTCGCCCGACTTGTTCAGTCTCTTTTTTGCCCAGTCCTGGATTCAATACCCTTCTGAATCCACCCTTTTTGTTTTCAGCCTGCGTGAAAGTTGGGTGGATTTGATCGAGGGGGAATTGAAACTCCTGCATGAGTTGCTCAAGTCGGACCGCCACCACGAGCCAATCACCCGGGTGGCCTTGCTGAAGTTGCTGCTGCTTTTGGGGGAGGAATTCCACCGCTACATGCGCGGTGGCAACCGGATCGTGCTGCGTGATGAAATCCGCGTTGCGCTCGATTTCATTGAGAGGGCCGTGCTGTCGGGAGAGAGTCTTCGGCTCAAGGAATTGGAACCTGCCACCGGCATGTCCCAGGATCACCTGGGGCGCCTTTTCCGTAAAGCCACCGGAGTGACATTGGTCGATTACGCACAACGCCGCCGCATCCACCATGCGGCCCTCCGTCTGTTGACGCGTTCCGATACCGCGAAAGATATCGCGGAGCGCCTTGGTTTCACCGATCCCGCCCATTTTTCGAAGAGCTTTCAGCGCTATTTCGAAATGCCCCCCAACAATTACCGGCTTAAATACGGGATCGTGAGGGAAGAATTGACCACTCCGGCGGCTGATCCGGAGGTTCCCGATAACGGCTCCCCGCATTCAGAGGAAACCGAGGCTTCGCCGTCTGCATGGCCTGATTTGTTGCCGGAAGCCGTGCCAGCACCCATCCATCGTTCATTTGACGCGCAGGAGACTGACTCGCAGGAGACTGACTCGCAGGAGACTGACTCGCAGGAGACTGACTCGCAGGAGACTGACTCGCAGGAGACTGACGCGGACCTCGATGACGATGAACCGACGGGGCCCATCAATCTCGGCGGGGATGAGGATGACCGGGATCAGACCTCGCCCATCCCCCCCAATACGGAGCTGGTTGGCAAGCTTTTGGGTAAAGAAAAAGCGGTTTCAGCAAGGAACAGGAAGAAGCGCTGAACCATGTCTTTGGCTGCTTCATTAGTCTCCGGACTTTCTCCTTGGAGGCTGAAGCGTACCGTCATCCTCGGCATCAAGAGCCTTTGGATGCACAAGCTGCGTTCCGCTCTCACGGCGTTGGGCATTGTCTTTGGGGTGGCTTCCGTGATCGCCATGCTGGCGATCGGAGAGGGGGCCAGCGAGGAAGCGCAAAACCAAATCAAAAATCTCGGCAGCCAGAACATCATTCTCCAAAGCCTCAAGCCGACCAATTCAAAAACCGCGGGGGAACAGCAACGCAGTCTGGTTCTCAGTTATGGGCTTACGATGCGGGATCTGGAGCAGATCCGGAGCACCCTGACCGGCATTGAGGTGTTGGTTCCCGGGCGCTCGTTGAAAGATTTCGTCTGGCGCATTTCAAACAGCGTCGACACCGCCGTGCTTGGCACGGTCTCCTGGTATCCTCAAATGCGGAACCGGAGCCTGCTGGCTGGGCGGTTTTTCACTCCGGTGGAAATGGAGACCAGGGCTGCGGTCTGCGTGCTGACCTCCGACCTTGCCAAAAAGTTGTTTCCCCTCGAATCGCCTCTCGGGAAGGACGTAAGGCTGGGGCAGGGGTATTACCGTGTGATCGGGGTTCTCGAACCCCGACCCTCCGGGCCATCGGATTCGGGTGCCGGAAGCGGTGGCAGCGGGTCCAGTGGAGCCGAGGGGGACACCGGCATGGAGATGATCATGCCGCTCTCGACCATGCAGGACCGGTTCGGTGATGTCATTTTCAAATACCGGTCCGGCAGCTTCGAGGCGGAAAAAGTGGAGTTTTCTGAAGTCACGGTGAAAGTCGATTCCACTGAGCGGGTGGTGTCGGCGGCATCGGCGATCAAACACATTCTCGAGACCAATCACCAGGATCAGGACTACCGCATCGTCGTGCCGCTGGAACTGCTGCGCCGTGCCGAAAGAACCAAGCAGATTTTTAACATCGTGCTTGGCTCCATCGCGGCGATTTCCCTCCTCGTCGGGGGCATCGGCATCATGAACATCATGCTTGCCACGGTCACCGAGAGGACCCGGGAGATCGGGATCCGGCGTGCCTTGGGCGCCAAACAGCGGGACATTGTGCTCCAGTTCCTCGTCGAAACCATCCTGCTTGCCGGCACCGGTGGGGTCATCGGGGTCGCCCTTGGACTGGCCATTCCGGAGCTCATTTCCCACTTTGCCAAAATGTTGACCATCATCCGGCTGTGGGTGCCGGTCCTCGCTTTCAGCATCTCCGTCCTGACGGGGATCGTCTTCGGAATTTACCCTGCCCTGAGAGCGGCCCGGCTCAATCCCGTGGAGGCTTTGCGGCACGAGTAAAGGGACCCGGTGAGACTTTCTGCTCGCCATTTGTGCCGGTTTGGGCTATTTCGATGTCACAGACGGCGTGCCGGCAGGCAATGTTTCTCGGCCGCATCTGCTACAATCCCACCCAATCCCACGAGACTCCCCGAGTCATTTATCCCTCACGATGAAATTCATCTGTCCTTCCTGCGGCATTCATCTCCAGGCCGAATCCGATCTGGCTGGAAAAACCGTGAAATGCCCCGGCTGCGCCACCCGGATTCAGATTCCCGAAACAAAAAGTGCGCTTCCCCCGCCGGATGGCACGGACCCTCAGCAGGAAAGCCCGGCCGAAGAAATGGTGGGTGATTATTACGAGCAATTGCCGGAACTGGAGTCCTACACCGGCAAAAGTCTGCCGCATCCTTCCTGGGTCAATCCGCTCCTTGCTCTGGCCATTGGAGCGGGCGCCACCTTCGTCCAGTTCATTGTGGTTTACCCGATGAGCAAGGAAAACTACCTGCGCGGACTCTTCCTGGAGCGTGGGTGGTCCCAGCACGTCACGGTTTTCCTGTTTTTCTGGTGCGCTGGCCTGCTGTTCCAGAAGTGGCTCAACTTGAGAAAGCAACGTCGTGCCATGCTCATTGAGGCCCTGCCTTCCGACATGGCGGCGGAGATCACGGTGCGCAATCTCCCCGAGTTCCACAGCCACGTCATGCATTTCCCCAAACCGCTGAGGAACACCTACATCGTCAACCGAATCCGGAAGGCGTTGGAGTACTTCTATGTGAGGCAGAGCAACCCGGAGACCACCAGCATGGTGACCTCCCTCTCCGACATCGACTATGCCAAGGCCAACGGGAGCTACTCCATCGTCAAACTTTTCCTCTGGGCGATCCCGATCATGGGTTTCATCGGAACGGTCGTCGGTATTGGCAGCGCCATCATGGGTTTTGGTGCGGTGCTCGGGCAGAGCGGCGGTGGAGGGGGGGGCGGGGTCGATGCCCTCATGGAGCCTCTCATGGGCGTTTTGAAAAGCCTTGGGGTTGCTTTCGACACCACTCTCCTGGCTTTGGTTTACAGCATCATCCTGGCCTTCCCGGCGAACTCCCTCCAGGGCGATGAGGAGGACCTTGTGGCGGAGGTCGACCAGTATTGCAACGACAACCTGCTGAAGCGTCTCAATGACGGTGGCGCGGGAGCCAGCAACCTCGATTCCAATTCCGGTCTGCTGAAAGCCCTCGGTGACGCCATTGCCGACGGGCAGCGCGACATGCTGCTGAAATTCGAGGCCATGGCGAAATCGCTCGAACCTCAGATGAAAAATGCCGAGAAGATGGCCGGCCTCATCGAGAAGCAACTTGCCGCGGTGGGTGACCGGGCCCAACTCTTTGAGAAGCGACTCGACAAGGAACTGATTTCCTCCGCCGACCGCGTTCAGTCCACCGTGGTCGAGGGACTGCGCAATCTCAACGACGTGCTCAAGGAACTCAACGGAAAGCAGGTCGTCGTTCAGAAACGCGGCTGGTTCAGTCGAGGCTGAGTCCGGTTCCAGATTGATCACATTTTCTTTTCCTCATGGCCAAGCACAGAAATTCTGGGATGTCCCAGAACCTGTTCCCCTTCCTCAGCATTCTGGTCGCCTTGATCGGATCGCTCACCATGATCATCGTGGTCCTGAACCTGATCCAGATGAACAAGGGGGAGGGCCGCGTCCCCGAGGAGATTGAGATGGCCAAGGCCTATGTCGAACTGGAAAAGCAGATCGAGAACGACAAAGCCAAGGCCGACCAGCTCCGGCAGCTCATCGAGAATCTCATCCAACTCCGGACGGAAACCGTTCAGACCAAGGAAAAGCTCAAGATGCTGCAGAACCTCCTCGACAGCACCACGAAGCTGGAAGCGGCCCGTGACGAACTGGTGGCAAAGCTCAACATTCTGGCCAACACCAACAAAAAGTTGGAGCAGGATCAGAAGGATATCCTAGCACAGATCGAACTGCTCAAGAAGGAACTCTCGGCCAGGAAAATACCGGCTGATGCTCCGGCCCTCAGGGTCACCCCGAGTGGTTCCGGCTCCGGGACCCGACCCTATTTCCTCGAAATCGCCGACAAAACCGTTCTCATCCACAAGAGTCTCAAGGAAGCTCCGGTGAGCATCCCTTCGGCTTCACTGATGCAGGATGAAGGGTTCATCAACCTTCTCAAGGAAATCGGTTCCAAGCCAACCAACCGTTTGATTTTCCTGGTCCGGGGAAATGCCGGTGCCGTTGCTAATTTGAACCGTGCCGCCCAAGCGGTGGCAGCTTTCAACAACACCAATGGCACCGAAATCATCCCCGGGAGATTGCCTCTGCCCGGGGAAGGCAAGGTGGACCTGAGCATCTTTGCCCAGTATCTCGCTCCTTGATTTTCACTTCTTTCCCGCGCAACACTCCCCATGGGCCGCCGAGTCAAACCTGAAGAAGAACGCAGTCTGGACTCCCTCCTGGATGCCCTGACCAACGTGGTCGGCATTCTGCTCCTCATACTTGTCATCACCAGCCTGGGGCTCACCAGCGCGGTCAAGAAAATCGTCGAGAATCTTCCCGTCGTTACCAAGGAGCAGCTCGAAGAGAAAAAGATCACCGCTTCGGAGATCCGGAAAAACCTGCCCACCCTGCAACAAACCCATGATGATCTGACCAAGAAGGTTCCCGAGGAAACCAAGGACAAAAACCAGATCGTTCTCCAGATCGAGGAGATTGAAAAAAACAACAAGGATCTGACTCAGAAAATCTCAGACCGGGCGGAATTGCAACGGCGTATTGACGAAGCCGAGACCAAAAAGAAGGCCGAAGAAGCCAAGTTGACGACCATTGCCGACGAACTAGCCAAGCTCAAAGCGGCTTTGGACCAGACCCCCAAACGTGAAGTTGCGGATGCCCAGGTGGTCAAAATGCCCAATCCCAGGATCGCTCCGGAACAGGCCACCGCCCATTATGTCGTCTGCAAGGGGGGGCGGATCTATTACATCGGCGACCCCTACGATCATGTCTTCGGCATCCAGGCGGTGATTGATCAAAATTTCGCGAAGCTGGCCCAGACTGATCCGGCGCTCGGGTTTCACACTTTCTCCCTCGCGACCACAAAAAGGAACGACGCCAAGACCGCGTTTCTGCCGGTCACGGAAGACGTGCGATTGAACACCCGGCTCACCAAGGAACTGCCCTGGTCCGGAGCGAGCATCACCGAATTTGACGCCGCGGGTACGGTGCTGCCAGCCAAGAACATGATCACGCGGATGTTTGGCAACACGGAAAAACACGAGTTTCCGGTCTGCAAATTCCGAGTCGATCTCAAGAAAGTGCAGGCCTTTTTTGGCGATGGCAAATTGGGGCCGAAAGATTTCAAATACTACGTCAGCCGCAGTGGTACGGGCGACAAGCTGAAGCTCTCCATCGGGTTTAAAGAACAGGGTGGTTCGAGCGTTGAAGCCATCAAACAGCGGGATTCAGAGTTTGAAAAAGCCTGCAAGGCAGCCTCCGTGACCCGGCGGGTTTTCTTCTTTTACTATGTTGATGCCGACAGTTTTCCAGCTTATCTGGATGCGCGGGAAGTCAGTGAAGCCTTTAATATCCCGGCCGGTTGGACTCCTTTTTCCGGTGACCGGATCGAGCCCAAAGCTTCTCCCTTGCGGACTACCGTGAAAATCCGAATGGATGCCCTGCCCTTGGCCGATTATGCCAAGATAGGGGATACGACCGGCCCGGCGCTGCTGCCGCTCTTGGACAAAGAGGTCAAAGAATTTGCCCAAAATGTGGAGAAATCCGTTCCGGCGGACCTCAAAGATCCCGCCAAAAGGACGCAGTTCATCACCGACCTCACGACCCAGCGGCGTGACTTTATTGTGCGGACCACCCAACCGGCCGTCCGGCAGGTCTTTGAGGGGGCTCTCGCCGCCCGGGAAGCCAAAGGTGAGGCCGAGGTCCAGATCGATGCGCATCCGCCGGAGATTCCTTTCGTCCGGATTTTTGTCCCCTCCAATCCTCCTTCCCAGCCTGCGCCTCCACCTGACCCCAATGCACCCAAACCCAAGCCGGCTCCCCCTGCCGGTAGCACGAGGCTGATCCTCGACTGACCAGGTGTCATGGAGGCGCTTGGCAGCGCGGGCATGACGGCCGCTTCCGAGCCAGAAAGGCTGGGATGATCTTCCCGGCTAACCGTCAGAACTGAACTATTTCCCCACCATGACGCTGTCCTTTCCCGTTGCGATCGGCGCTGCGCTGCTCTTTCTGCCCTTGCGGCTGTGCGCCGAAGATGCCTGTCGGCAACCCTCTCCGGAAGAGATGGCCAAGGCCGCCGGTGTCACCTTGCCGAAGTATCCCTGGCACCTCGTGAACCTGTGGTGGGACTTTGACAAACCCGTGGAGCACTTCACTTCCTTGGAGATCGATGTCATGATCGACCGTGACATTTCCTCTGACTACAATCTCTACATCTCCCCCTGTGGCATCGCCAAGATCAATGGCCTGCAGTTCTATGGGGGGCTGCAGACCAACATCAACGGCTGGCCCAACAAGGAGAGCCGGGAGCGGGTGTTTCCGGGAAAAGGTCTGATCTTTTCACGCTGGTCGAGTGATCAAACCACGCCGATCGGACTCGACCATGTGAGGACCGCCGGCCAGGATTGCCTGGTTGAGAGTGCCGGATACGAAGGCGAGTTCGCCAGTGTCCGGCGCCCTTTCGCATGGTCGAAGGGGGGCCACACCTACCGCATCCTCAAAGGTGCCACCGAAACCGTGGCGGGTGTGCCGGCCACCTGGTTCGTTTGCAGTGTGAAAGATCCGGAGGGAAGGGTTCAGGAGGTGGGCAGCCTCCGCTTCGAAGGTAAGGACTTCACTTTTTGGGCCCGTCACTCGGCCTTTGTCGAGGTCTACAGCACTTCGAAGATCCCGCGCTCCGCCATTCCCAAAGTAAACGTGACCTTCGGCTGGCCGCGTCTCAATGGCGAAAAAGTGGCCCTAAAAAAGGTTTCCGCTTTTTATCCCCATGAAACCGGGCCGGCCGCACCCGACTGCGCTTGGGCCAAAGCCGACGGAGAAAACTGTCTGGTCGAAATAGGGCCCATCTTCCAACGGGATGAATCGCTGCGGCGGCATATCCTCGAAACGAAAAAATAGGCTGAGCGAGGGCTCCGGTG
>JADZAX010000470.1 GCA_020852405.1 Verrucomicrobiales bacterium | reverse complement strand
TGTCCACCAGACCTTGCCAAACGGACGGGCGGAGAAAATCCCACCTCGGGTAGGATTCGGATAGCCTGAGGGAAACCGCATCGATCAGGATGCCTCCCGGCCATTCCACCAGGGCCCTGGCTCCTTTGAAATCCGGCGGGACAGGGGCCGCCCGGACCTTCCCCCGGGCCAGCACGGCGCAATCCCCCGCAGCCACGTATCCCCCATCGCCTTCAAAAAAATCGACGGTCAGCCGCGCCAGTTCCGAGGTGGGAACTCCCTGCAGCAGAACAATGTCCGGGGAAAACCGGGCAATCTCCCAGACCGCATCATGGGAAGCTCCGGCAGCTTCCAACACCGTGACCCGGACCGTGCGGGCCGGGGCCGCGGGCGCTTTCTCCGGCACCATTTTCACGAAGGTGGTGCGCAGATCGTGGTAGAGCGACAAACTTTCGTCGGAATAGGCGACCCCGACCACCACCCAGGCCAGAAACACTGCCAGACAGAGCGGACTCCGGGAAATCAGCCAAGCCAGGGTGCATCCGAGGCACCCCGCACAGGCCCAAATCCAAATGGGAATGATCGTGAGGGGGGTCACCTGATCCCACCGGTTCACGAAGCAGAGCAGGATTCCCACGAAACCGAGCACGGTCAGGGTGGGAAGAACTTTCGCCAGATAGCGGCGGATCTTCTTCAAAGTGGAAATGGGCTCGGAGAGAAAACCACAGCGCTCCGGAGAAATTGGCCTCTCAGAAGCCGAATCCGGGAGGCAATCCCATGCCGGAGGTCATTTTGCTCATTTCCGCGGCCGCCATTTCCTTGGCTTGGCTGATGGCTTGCTTGACGCCGCTGAGGATCAGATCTTCGAGCATTTCGACGTCCTCCGGATCGACCACTGAGGGATCGATTTTGATGGAGAGGACTTCACCGCCGCCGTTGGCGGAAACAACCACCTTCCCTCCTCCGACGGAGGATTCGAGGGTGCGCTGGGCAAGGTCGTCCTGCATTTTTTTCATGTTGGCCTGCATTTGGGAGGCCTGTTTCATCAATTTCGCGATGTTCATGCGCTGGTGTCGGTAACGGGCAACGCCCGGAAGGTTGAGGTTGGTGGTGTCAGGAAGGCAGCACCCTGGCGGAAAACTCCCGCAGGGCAGTATCGATCAATTCGTCCTTAAAAAAAGTCTTCTCCGCATTCTGGGGAGTCGGCGGCGCACCGGGGCGGGTCACCAGCTCGGGTCCGTCCGGTTCCGCCGGGGCTTCAGAGGTGGCCATCTCGGACGGCTCAGAAACTTCCTCCTCCACTTCCGGGACCAGGAGGACGGCTTCCACTTCGTCGCTGACCACGAGATTGAGCTTGCGCGCCGGACGGCCGTGGAGGGCGAGATGTTCCTCGAGGAATTCCTTCTGCCGGGCCACGGACTCGCGGAACACGGAATGCTGGGGCGAAAATCCAACCGTCAAGGTGATGCCATCATCGCTCAGATACCGGCTCGCACTGAGCCACATCCGGATCAGCTCCCGCTCGGCGGTCGCCGAAGCCACGGCGGCGTCCCAAAGGTCCGCTCCTTTCAATTCCTCACCGCCCGGAGCCCGGTCCGGCTCCCGTTCTGGCGCCACCGGTTTGGGAGGCGCTTCATGGTGGGGCGGATCGTGCCGCCGAGGCACGGCCGGTCCGGCCAGTTGGTTGAATTGAGCGAGCAGGGAAATCCGAGGCTCTTCCGGGCCCGGTCCCCCCTCTTCTTCCATGGTGGGCGCAGGGGCCGGGGCGGACACCTCCACCCGGGGAGGCGGGGTGAAGGCCGTCCTGGGGGGGGGCGGCGCGTCCACCACGGTCGGAGCGACCGGGGACGGCAACGGCGTTGGCCTTGGCGACGGTTCCGCGACCCGGGGCGAAGCGGCCACCGGGGCCACCGGAGCCATCGGTCGCGTCTCGACGGTCGGAGCTGGTCTTGCCGTTGCCGCGGAGGAAGGCGGTGATGACGTCCTGGGAAGGGGCCCGCGCGGGGCGCCGCCGGCGGCCTCATCGATCAGGGCGATGACATCGTCGAGATTCATGTCCTCCAACACCTGGAGGGCTTTGATGATGCCGATCTCGAGGTGCAGTTTCCGGTTGGTCGCCCACTTCAGGCGGCCTTCCGTTTCCGCGAGGGAATCGATCAGCCGGAGGAGCCGTGCCGTGGAAATCGCTTCCGCCTGCTGGTGGAGGAGTTCCCTCATTTCAGGGGGCATGTCCTCGGCCACGTTGCGCGGGTCGACCTTGATCACGAGCAGGCGGCGGAAATGCGAGATGAGATCCGCGAGCAGGGACGGCAGGTCTTTCCCCGACTCCGAGATCGCGTGCACCGCGTCGAGCACGGAGGCGGTGTTCTTCGCCAACAAATCGCCGGCGAGGTTCGCGACACTTTCGAAGCTGTTGAACCCGAAGATTTCCAGGACATTCTGCTCGTTGATCTGCGTGCCGCAGAATGCCACCAACTGGTCCAACATCGACTGGGCATCCCGCATGCCGCCGTCGGCGCCCTTGGCGATCGCGTAGGCCGCTTTTTCTTCCAGCTCCACCCCTTCGTTCTTCGCGATCCCGAGGAGGTGGGTGGCGATGATGTGGGAGGGGATCCGGCGCAGGTCGAATCGCTGACAGCGGCTGATGATGGTGGGCAGGATTTTCTGCGGCTCGGTCGTCGCGAAGATGAACTTCACGTGCGGCGGAGGTTCCTCGAGGGTCTTCAGCAGGGCGTTGAAGGCCGCCGTGGAGAGCATGTGGACCTCGTCGATGTAGTAGATCTTGTACTTGCCGCGGGTCGGCATGAATTTCACGGTGTCCCTCAGATCCCGGATCTGGTCCACGCTGTTGTTCGAGGCCCCGTCGATCTCGAGCACATCGAGACTGTTTCCCTCCGCGATCTCCCGGCAGACGTCCTCGTTGGGGTCGTAATCGATCCGCGGTCCCCCGGTGCAGTTCAGGGCCTTGGCCAGGATCCGGGCGGTGGAGGTCTTCCCGGTGCCGCGCGGCCCCACGAACAAGTAGGCATGAGCCAGCCGGTCCTGCTGGATCGCGTTGCGCAGGGTCTGCACGACATGCTCCTGCCCCAGCACGTCGTCGAAGGTCATCGGACGGTACTTCCGGGCAAAGACCTGATAGGAGGATTGGCTCACAAATGCCCGAGGGGTGATTTCAAAAAGGGCGTCCTTATGGAAAAGGCATTTGGCAAAATGAAAACCGAAAAATGACCCGATCTTGCGGGGTCAGCCCACCGCCGGGGCAAAATCCTCGATGTACTGGCGCACCAGGGTCTCCAAGGGCGCTCCGGAGGGCAGACCCAGCTCCAGAGCCCGCCCGGCATCGACCGCCACCGGCCAGCTGTCGACAATGCGGCGGATCACCGCGTCGGGGGTGTCCCGGATCGGCCCCAGCGCTCTCCCCTGCCCGGCCGCCACCGCTTCCAACGCGGCGATCATCTCCGCCACCGTGGGGTTTTGGTTCGGCAGACAGTAGGCCCGGTCATCTCCGAGCCGCTCCTCCGGGACCTCCTGCAGCGCGAGGAAGCACTGCACGACGTCACGGTAGCCCAGCACCGGCATGCGTTGACTGCGGTCCACCGGCAGATCGCAGGGCTGCCCCGCGAGAGGTTCACGGAAGACGCCGCTGGCGAAACTCGAAGCCGCCGTGTTGGGTTTGCCGGGACGAATGATGATCGTCGGGAGCCGCGCGGTCCGGCCATCGATGAATCCTTTGCGGGAGTAGTCGTTGATCATCAGTTCCCCGATGTATTTGGTCATCCCGTAGGTCGTCTGCGGGGTCGCCTTCGTCGCGTCGCTCACCATCGGCCCCATCACGGCGCCGCCGAAGACCGCGATGCTGCTGGAGAAGACCATCCGGGGCCGTGTTCCCAACGCCCGGGCCGCCTCGAGGAGATGGCGGAACCCGTCCAGATTTGTCCGCATCGCATCGTCAAAGCGCACCTCGCACTCCCCGCTGACCATCGAGGCAAGGTGGAACACGGTAGCCCGGGGTCCGCGCACCGCACTGGCCACGGTGGCCGCATCCCCGATATCTCCTTCCAGATACCGCACCGCGGTGCCCGCCCGGACTTCCTCCACCGCCCCGCGCACCAGGGGGGAAATGTGCTGGTCGAACAGGGTCAGTTCCCCGATCGGCACAGCCGTGCCTCCCGGTTCATGGATGGTGCCGCGCCGCAGCAGTTCCTTTGCCAATTGGGATCCGAGAAATCCTCCGCCGCCGGTGATGATGACATTCATGTGTTGTGGAAAAAGTTCAGTTTGCATGGGTCGGCACCATTCCGGAAAGGGAAACCAGTGCCCGACCGGAGATCACAGGGAAGAATCCGGGCCGCCTCCCGGGTTTCGGGAAGTCTCCGTCAGGCTGTTGCCGACGAGGACGACGGTGCCCAAAGCGGCCACTTTGGTGAGATAGCCCGCCGCGGCCACGTGGTTGCCGAGGGCTTTGTGGACGGCGGCCAGATTGGTGTAGGACTGCCCCAGGTCGGTGTGGGTGCCATCCGTTCCATGGACGAGGAGACGGATCCGGAGCGCCTCCTCGTGACTGGCGCGCGATTGTTCCAGTTTGCGCTGGCTGTATTCCAGCACCCCGAGATTGTTGTGCACCGCGGCCACCCGAGGATCCGCTTCCAGCCCGCTTTTGGAAAAATACCGAAGCGCGGTGCGGTACTGCTCTTCGGCCCCGGCGATCCGGCCGTCCTGCTTCGCGATCATCGCCAGATTGTTATGGACCACCCCGATCTGCGCCGGTTCCAGCGCCGGGCAGCGTCCGGAGATCCCGATGGCTTGCTGGTAGTGCTCCCTCGCCTCTTCGGTCTTCCCGGTAGAGTCCAGATGATAGCCCAGCAGCGAGTGGATCCGGAAGATCAATTCCGGCGCGACTGGCATCGGCGACTCCTCGCAATGGGTCAGCGCCTCCCGGTAGAGCCGCTCCGCCCGGTCTGACTCCCCTTTGCGGGAACGGAATTTTGCCAGTTCGCAGAGGGAATCCACCAAGTCCGGGAGATGCCGCCGGTCATAATACGCCATCCGCCGGATGCGCTCCACATCCCGGGAGACACCGGCGATTTTCGCATCGATCACTTCATCTGTCGGATTCTGGGTCACTCAGGGAGGCTGGCGGGAGACCGCGCAACCTGACATGCCCCCCGCCCGGCGGCAAGACGAATTGCAGGAAGCTCCCCTGGGAATGTTCGGAGCAGCGTCGAGGTGCCACGGAACGGGAGCCAGGGCAGCCCCGGAACTGCCTGCGTCGAATTCATCCGACGACTGGTATCGCAAATCGCCTGTCCCTGGCCGACACAAACGGAAAATGCACCCACGATTCCCTGGATCCATGGCGTGACGCGTGAAACGTCGAAGGGCTTTCGTCCGAAGGAAAGGCGCAGTCCTCGTCCTCCACGACCGACGTCAGAAAACGGGTCGCTGTTTCCTCGCGCATGATTTCGCGCACGTCGCCCGCGAAACCCGCGTATCGCGCCGCCCAACTTCGGTAACATTTCTTGGTCTCCAACGCCAAACCCCGTCTCGATCCCGCTGAATTCACCGCCGCGCGGACCCGCTCGGGCACGCTGCGGTGATCGCCGCCCTCCTCGGCACAGGCATTGAGCCAGGCCAAAAACGCTG
>JADZAX010000469.1 GCA_020852405.1 Verrucomicrobiales bacterium | reverse complement strand
GCCTGGCCTGTTTCGCTCCGCAATTTCCCTTCCGTCGCTGGGGAAAATCGGGCCAGGAAATCACGGAAATCTTTCCTCATCTCGGGAGCGTGGCCGACGAGCTCGCCATCATCCGATCGATGTCGACGGATGCGATCAACCATGATCCGGCCAACACCCTGATGAACACCGGGACCATGATCTCCGGCCGTCCATCCATGGGTTCCTGGGTGCTCTATGGCTTGGGTAGCCTGGCCGAGGACCTGCCGGGGTTTGTCGTGCTGACCTCGCAGGACGGCCGCAGCCCCCAACCCATCTCGCAGCGCATGTGGCACAGCGGGTTTCTCCCCGGTAAGTTCCAGGGCGTGCCCCTGCGTTCCCGGGGGGCTCCCGTGCTCTATCTTGACCGCCCCGGCGGAGTCAGTCCGGACCGTCAGGCCGATGTCATCAACGCTGTCAGCCGTTTGAACCGGGCTCATGACACCGCGGTACACGACCCGGAGGTTGCCACCCGGATTGCCCAGTATGAGATGGCGTTCCGGATGCAGGCCAGCGTGCCCGGTCTGGTGGATCTCGCCTCCGAATCGCCGGCCATGCTAAAGCGGTATGGTTGCGAGCCGGGCGATGGCAGTTTTGCCTCCAACTGCCTGCTGGCCCGGCGTCTTGCCGAGCGCGGGGTCCGTTTCATCCAGCTCTATCACCGGGGCTGGGACCATCACAATGACCTGGTGAAATTCATCCAGGGAAACGCCCGCAATGTCGATCAAGCAACCGCGGCCTTGATCACGGACCTCAAGGAACGCGGTCTTCTCGACGACACCCTCATCATCTGGGGCGGGGAATTCGGCCGGACTCCGATGGCCCAGAAAAACAAGGGCGGACCAGGCCGGGATCACCACATGAAAGGCTTCTCCATGTTCCTCGCGGGAGGCGGGATCAAAGGCGGAACCTGCCACGGGGCGACCGATGAGCTGGGCTACCACGCCGTGGAGAAGGTGGTCCACGTGCGCGAACTCCACGCCACGATCCTGCACCAGCTCGGGATCGACCACGAGCGCCTCAGCCTGAAATTTCAAGGCCTCGATCTGCGGCTCACCGGAGTGGAGCCCGCACGGGTGGTGCGGGAGATCCTCGCCTGAGGCTGCTCCTGCTGTTCGGAGCCTGCCAGGGAATCCGTTCCGGAGCCCTAAATCCTCACATGCCTTTCATTTCCCACCCTTCCCGGTATGCTTCGCTCACCATGGCATCGGCTTCGGCCTGTTTGAATTTGGAGACGGCGGCATCCCAGTCGAGGGTCAGGCCCGGCAGACGCTGGGCGACACTGCCCAAAAGCACCGTCTCGGTCATCGGTCCGGAATAACTGAAATTGGCCAAGGCTGGAGCGCCTTCGCCCCGGATCGCCGCCACCCAGTCTCCATGATGATTGGTTCCTTCGACGGCGGGGATGGCATCTTTGACGGCTTTGCCATCCACATACAAAGTGGGCATCCCTCCGTGAGGAATCACGAGCGCGCCCTTGTCGCCGACGACCACACTGCCGCTGCCGGGCACATTGGTTTTCTTGTTGCCTTTGTCATCCGTGGTGTAACCACCGACCGCTGCCACCACATCGTCGCCAGGACGGGAGCTGCCGTCGTACCAGGTAAACTCGAAAGTGTCTCCCCCGGTGAACTCGTTGCCCGCCATGATGTAATGAACCCTGGAATTGAGGGGCCAACTGTCGCCATCGACCGGACCGACTCCCTGCGAAGTGACCCGCAGCGGAGTGGGAGCCCCGAGCCCCATGAACCAGGGGTGATAAATATGGCACCCCATGTCACCGAGAGTGCCGGTGCCATAGCCGATGCGCTTGCGCCAGTTGCTTGGATGGAATTCTCCGTTGATGAAGCTGCGTTTTTTGCCAACCCCGAGCCATTGATCCCAATTGAGGGTGGCCGGCACGACATCCTCCCGCACGGGCAGGGGTTTGTCAGATCCCCAGGATTTGCCCACCATGGAGTGGACCGAGAGGACTTTGCCCACCAGTTTGTCGCGCAGGGCTTTGACCGAGGTGCGGTTGCCGTTGGAGGACCCGACCTGGATGCCCATCTGGGTGGCGAGCCTGTTTTCAGCGGCGTATGCGGCCAGAACGCGCGCCTCATGCAGGGTGCGGGTGAGCGGCTTCTCACAGTAGGCGTGCTTGCCGAGCTGCATGCCGCTCAAGGCGATGGGGGCGTGCATGTGATCGGGGGTGGCGACGAGCACCGCGTCAATGTTGCCGGCTTCCTTGTCGAGGAGCTGGCGCCAGTCCTGATAAACTTTCGCATCCGGAAATCCTTTGGTCACGTTCCCGGCGCGGGAGGTGTCGATTTCCGCCACCGCCACGAGCGTGACGCCAGTGACACCGGCCATGCTGGTGATGTTTCCCCAGGCCCGTCCATTGGAACCAAACGCCGCGTAGCGGACTTCCTTGCTCGGAGCCTGCCCGTTGGCGGTCGATTTCCAGCCAATCCATGGCGCGGCGAGAGTGGCGCCAGCGGCGGTTTTCAGAAAGGAGCGGCGGGAAGAGGGGCGTTCTGGCTTCATGGGACGCAGGGTGGCAGAACGGGACGGCAGCGTCAATGGAAGAGCGCGGCGTGGATGCGTGAGAAAGCCACCAAGAGGAAGGGCTCCCAGATCTGGAACAGGGGGCGAGGCTCGAATCACCGACAGAGGAGCCGGCGCCTGTGACGCGCTGAGGCCGCATTTCAGGTTTCGGGATCCGAAATTGACCGTATGGTGCCGGTTCCCCAAACGAGCAAACACCGCCTCACTCCCCCGCCCATGAGCCTGCATGAATGGAAAGACAAAGACCGGTCCGGAGACGGCCGCAGCCGCTATGTCCGCGCGCGCTGGCTGCACGGTCTCAACCATTGGGAGTTCCATGAACGGTGGCATGCCGAAGCCAAAGGTCCCGGCTGGGGCTTTGTCAGGGATCAACCCGAGCGTCCGCCACTCGATCCGGAGGAGGAGTGGGCTCCCCTGGATCCGCCTGAAAGAGACGATCTGACCGCTCTGGTCGATGTGCTCGAGCGCAAATACCGTCGCAAAAGGGTGCCGCACGCCCTGCTCTCGGACGCAATGACCCGCCTCGAAAAGCTCGGCCCGGCGCCGGTGGTCGAAGTGGTGGAAGAGATTTTTGAAGACGAAATCGAATGGGATTGAAAACACCCGCCGGCATCCTCCAGGAGTGGGACAAAGCCCATTTCTGGCACCCGTTCACGCAGATGCGGGACTGGTGCGCGGCCGGTCATGATCCCTTGATTCTGGCCTCGGCGCAGGGCGCGGTGCTCAAGGATGCCGCAGGCAAGGAATACATCGACGGGAATGCCTCGATTTGGACCAACATCCATGGTCACCGGCATCCGGCCATTGATGCCGCCATCCGCCACCAACTCGACGCGGTGGCGCATGTCTCCGCCCTAGGCTTCACCAATGAGCCGGCCATTCTCCTGGCGAAAGAACTGGCGTCGCTGGGATCCCCGGGAGGTCTGAGTCGGGTCTTTTTCACGGATGACGGATCCACCGCCATCGAGTGCGCCTGCAAAATGGCCCTGCAATACTGGCAGCATCAGGGGCATCCGGAACGGACCACCCTGCTTGCCTTCGACGGAGCCTACCATGGCGACACCGCGGGAGCGGCTTCTCTCGGAGGCATTGGCACCTTCCACAACCGTTTCCGGCGGTGGGGATACGAGACGGTCCGGATTTCCACGGTGGAGGATCTGGAACACCTGGCACCCGCAACCACGCAGCAAATTGCCGCCGCCGTGATCGAACCTCTGATCCAAGGTGCCGCGGGCATGCGCCTGTGGCCTTCCGGGACGCTGCGCCGGCTCCGGGAATGGTGCGACCACCACGACATTTTTCTGATCGCAGATGAGGTCATGACCGGTTTTGGCCGGACCGGGACACTGTTTGCCTGCGAGCAGGAGCAAGTCTGGCCGGATCTGCTCTGTCTCGCCAAAGGACTCACCGGAGGCTACCTGCCCCTCGCCGCCACCCTTGCCACCGAGCGTCTTTTTGAGTCCTTTCTGGGAAGCCACGCCGCACTGAAGACGTTTTTTTATGGCCACAGCTACTGTGGGAATGCTCTCGGATGTGCCGCCGCCCTAGCGAGTCTGAAGGTGTTCCGGGAGGAAGGCACCCTGGAAAAGTTGCCGGCCCAAGTGGCGGCCATGCAACACCACCTGGCCACGGAGCTGGAACCCCTTCCGGCCGTGGGGGAGATCCGCCAACTCGGGCTGATCGCGGGCATTGATCTGGTGGATCCGTCGCAGAATGGAGCGGCCCACCCCTGGGAGAAACAGATAGGCGCCAGAGTCTGTCTGGCAGCGCGGAACCATGGTCTGTTGACGCGCCCCATCGGCGACACCCTGGTCCTGATGCCCCCGCTCTGCATCACAGAAGCACAAATCCACCGGGCGGTCCGGGCGTTGCGTCTTGGCATTGAGGAAATCTGTTCCGGAAAGACCCCTTGAGCATTCGCAAAGCAACCCCAGGGCTACTTCCACTTCCCGGAGACTTGACACCGGGGCAGAGCACCCGAAAGTTGCCCGCAACGCCACCGATCCCCGGCTTATCAATTAACACGGCCCCTCGACCCCTACCCCTCACCCATTCCCTTCCACCATGGCTGTGCTGAAAATAGCGTGCCGCAAATGCGGGCAGAAAGTCTCCGGCGACGACAGCTTCTACGGCACCACGGTGGAATGCCCGATTTGTTCGAGCGACATTGTGTTTCCCTCCGGGCCCGAGCGATCCGGTCAAAGCGGCCGTTCCCCGGGGGACGAAACACCCGTTTTGGATCGTTCCCAGAATCAGCCGGACCCTTCCTCACCAAAGGAGGGCAAGACCCTGCCTCGGGCCGAATTCGACACCTTGGATCTTTCGCCGAACGATCCCCCTCCGGCGCTACCTCCCTCGCCCCATACCGACTCCATTCCTCTTGCGCCCCGGGAAAAGGACCCGAACCGCGAAAGTCCTCCCTCTCTGGATGAGGACGAGGATGAGATAGTCACGCCGTCCCCCATCCTTTCGACGGTATCTTTGGTTCTCGGTATTTTGAATTTCGTCTTCTGCTTCACCCCGGCACTGATGTTCGCCCCCATTGGCATCATTTGTGGTCACATCGCCCTCGTCCGAGCCCGCCACAGCAAGGTCCAACCCGCGCCGGGATACGGGATGGCCATTGCCGGACTGGTCCTCGGCTACGTCAGTTTCATTCTCTTCTGTGTCGTCATTGTGGCCTTTGCGCTACTGAACAAACGGTTCGACTTTGTACCCAAGCCGTAGTGAACAGGCATCGGGCGGACGATTGACACACGGACCGAATCCCGGCTAAGTTGCATCATGGCCGCGGCAGTCGAGCTACAAAACTTGGAGATCAATTTCGGGGCGCCTAGGACGGGCTGCCTCAAGACTCCCTCTGGATTGCGCCTTGATCTGGCGGCGCCCCTCTTGGGTGGCCCCTCTCTGGATGCCCTGGAAGCCGGGGAAGACACGGAGCTTCTTTCGGTGGGCCCTTTGTCCATCATCCGCAGCCCGGACCGGACGATTGGTCTGGCGCTGCATGCCTGTCAGGAGGGAATCCAGCAAGGGGCCGCGGAAATCTACACCGCCTTGCTCGGGGCTCTCAACGGACACTCCCTCTACCGGGTTTGGAATTTTATTCCTCGGATCAACGCGCTTGCGGACGGCCTCGAAAACTACCGCGCCTTCAATCTGGGACGCCACGCCGCTTTCCGCGATCATTTCGGTCCGGAAACCATGGAATCGGTCCTCCCTGCCGCGGCAGCGGTGGGGATCGAAAACGGTCCCCTGGTTCTGGTGTTTGTCGCCGGCACGGCCCCGGTTTCCTTTCTGGAAAATCCGGCCCAGATACCGGCCTACCGCTACCCGGCCACCTATGGCCCGGCCTCCCCTAGTTTCGCGAGAGCCGCGGTGGTTCGTCCTGACTGGAGCGCTCCGATCGGTTACCTCTCGGGGACTTCCAGTATTCGCGGCCATGAGACCATCGGCCAGGATGATCTGGACACTCAATTCGCGGTGACGTGGGAAAATGTGACTCTGGTCAGAAAACGGATGGCATTGGGAGACGGGGCCCCTCTCCGGGCCAGCTACCGCATTTATCTCCGTCACCGGAGCGACTTTCCCAGAGTCAAAGCCCTCTTCGAGGAACAGGTCGGCCCCGAGGTCAGCCAGACCGCGACCTTTC
>JADZAX010000468.1 GCA_020852405.1 Verrucomicrobiales bacterium | reverse complement strand
TGCTCTGTCTCGCGGGCCCAACTCCTGACGGGCTGCTATGGGGCGAGGGTTTCGGTTCCGGGGGTGTATTTTCCCGGCCAAAAGAACGGGTTAAACCCCGCGGAGCACACGATTGCCGAACGCCTCAAGGAGCTTGGCTACGCCACTGCCTGCATCGGCAAATGGCATCTCGGCGATCAGCCGGAGTTCCTGCCCACCCGGCAGGGTTTTGACCATTATCTCGGCATCCCCTATTCCAACGACATGCAGCGCACTTCAGCCGAAACCGGACAGCGGGTGGTGCCGCTGGTCCGCGACGACAAGGTTGCCGAACTTCTCACCGACGGGCAGCAGCGCACCATCGTGGCGCGCTACACTGAAGAGGCGATCGGTTTCATCCGGGAATCCAAAGAGCGTCCCTTTTTCTTGTATGTCCCCCACACCGCGGTGCACACGCCGATTTTCCCCGGAGAAGCCTTCTCAGGCAAATCAGCCAACGGGCGCTTTGGTGATTGGGTCGAAGAAGTGGACTGGAGCACCGGGCGCATTCTCGAAACCCTGAAGGAATTGAATCTCGACGAAAAAACGCTGGTGATTTTCACCAGTGACAATGGTCCCTGGCTGGTGAAAGGCGCCGATGGAGGAAGCGCTGGCCCGCTCCGCGGAGGCAAAGGGAGCACCTGGGAAGGCGGGGTTCGGGAACCCACCCTGGTTCGCTGGCCGGGTCGGGTGGCCTCCGGCAGCGTTTGTGACGCCGTTTCCGGAACGATCGATCTGCTCCCAACCTTTGTCACGTTGGCGGGAGGCAGCGTGTCGGACGAACCGGTCATTGATGGTCGAGATATGTCGCCGCTTCTGCTCGGAAAATCGAACGAGTCTCCCCGGGAGGCTCACTACTACTTCGCGGGCTACAATCTCCAGGCAGTCCGCCAGGGGCCCTGGAAGCTGGCCCTCACGCCCCAGGCGGAATCCATGGGCAAAGAAACTTCCGCGGATGCCGCCGGAAAAGAGCCTCGTCTTTACAACCTTAAGGAGGATATCGGGGAGAGAGCCAATCTTGCCGCCGCTCATCCGGAAATCGTGACCCGCCTCCGGGCATTGGCAGACAGGATGACGGCGGAAATCGGCGGGAAAGATCCTGCTTTCAGGCGACCCGCCGGGGAGGTCGAGAGTCCCCAGTTGCTATACCCCACCATAGATTCTCCCAACTCTGCCAAGCCAAAAAAGGCTGGCATGGCAGTTCTTCTCGAATCCCTCAAGTCGGGGGACACTCTGCCAAGTGGTTCAGCTCCCCAGATTGTGAAGGCAGGTTTCACCCTTTCCTGCACGGTCGAGGCATCACAGACGGACACCATTCTGGTGGCCCATGGAGGACTTTCGGCAGGCTACGCCCTGCGGCTCAAACAGGGACGGGTCGCTTTCCTGGTTCGAACCGGCGCAGGGAATCTTTTCACCGAAATTGAAATTCCCCGGAAGCTGGAAGGTTCTTCAACCATTTCTGCCCGCTTGGCCCAGGATGGGGGAATGGAGCTTTCAGTGAATGGGCAGACTGCCAGGGGTAAGGCCCCCGGTCTCATTGGACGCCAGCCGATGGAGGATTTCTGCGTGGGATTTGACAATGTGAAACCGGTGACCCCGGAGGCCGTGCCGGGCAAGTTTGATGGCACCCTTTCGGCCTTGAAGGTCACCATTCCCTAACTCCGGCCGTCACGTCGAAAACATCCGGGGCAACGGCATTCGGAGGCATCCACAGTTGTCCGGAGGTGCGTATCTGCTCTGGGACGGGTTGCTCTGGTTCAAGGAACGGCGTCGTTTTCCTTATGGGAAGGTATACTCATGAAAAAGCGGCTCATAGCGTTGGGGCTTCTGGCCCTGATTGTCCTGATGGGTCTGGTTCTTGTTTTTCTATCTCCTGGGCTTTTCTTGCGGCTCCTCAGTTTGTTTGGGATTCTCCTGCTGATTCTGTCATCGCTTCTCATGGTGGTGACTTTCCGCAAAGCAAAGAGTGTCAAACCGCAGGGACTGATGCTATCCAT
Source organism: Verrucomicrobiales bacterium (assembly GCA_020852405.1). GTDB lineage: Bacteria > Verrucomicrobiota > Verrucomicrobiia > Verrucomicrobiales > DEV007 > JACKQE01. The sequence goes on along the minus strand of JADZAX010000468.1, from coordinate 1,465 downwards.
GGGGATCAGTTTGGGGACCGCGGTCCTATACTCCTGGATCACCAGCGCTTCTCCGGGAGGAGGGGTGCTTTGCCTGGGCTTGATTTTTGGCGCCCTGGCAGGGATCGGCTGGGGGCTCACCAACTCTTTTTTCATGGAAGAGAAGTCCGTCCGCAGTCAGGGTAATGCCTGGTATTTGTTGGTATGGGCGTTGACGTTGGCGGTTCCCCAAAGCCTGGCTGTCCTCACTGGCAGGCCTCCGGCGGTGGGCATGGTGCTTCTTTTTGGTGGGACCGGACTGGTTCTGGGGCAGTCCGGTTTCAGTCTGTGGCGTTACCTTCAGTTGAAATCCCAACTCTCTCAGCCCGCGGGCGGTTCGTGATGAATAGAGTCACCCATGGTTTCTGTCGTCACTGCGGTCAGCCGCTTCCAGGGATCGTTGAGTATTGCCCCGCCTGCGGCTCCAAAACCACGACCAACCGAACCATCCCGGAAGAGTCTTCAAATTCCTCTCTGCGCCAGCGTCGCCGACTTCCCGAGAAGAATACGGTTCAAGCGGTACAGGGTCGGCCACGGTCATTCGCGGCCATGGTGCTGGTCGGGATCGGATTGGGTGGCCTGCTGTTGCTGGTGCTCTACGCGATGACCCGATCCCCGTCCAAGACGGGCCCGCAAGGCCAGGTAATCAAGGCTCCCTTCCATTCAGGGCCGTCTGGTCTTGATGAGCAGCTGGCTCCTGGTGGCCTTCCGGGGTGGCGGCCCTCTTCCGTAATAGCACGCGGAGGACAAAGACCTGATGGCTGTTTGGCCCCAGAGGCCTGGGCAATCGAAACCTCACTCCACCTTTGAACGATCATGTCTTTTTGCACCACCTGCGGCGCTGAGCTCGCTGAATCGGACAGGTTCTGCGCCAGCTGTGGGCAGCCTCTTGAAACCGTAAGCGTCATCCAGCCGGGATCCGTTTCCACCGATCCGCCAAAGCGCAGACTTTCGGGTTGTGTTTTGGCGGCCATGGCGGGAGCAGCGCTTGCCGCTTTGACGATCGTCATTCTCTTGATGGTTCTGGGGGCCGCATCCAAGTTGACGGGCCCCGCAGTAGAGGCGTTGGAAGCTCACTTTGCCGCCTTGAAATTGGGCCGGATTGAGACCGCGTACCAAGGAACTTCGGCGGCATTCCAAAAAGTCACCCCCTTGGAGGCCTATCGTCATTTTCTTGAAGGCAATCCGGCGTTGTTGGATGTGTATGGCGCCAAATTCGATGAGCGTGGCATTGAAAATGGCTTGGTCACGGTGAAGGGCACCATCACTGACTCCCATGGTCAGACCAGGAGCGTCCAAGCCCAGCTGAGGAAGGAAGCTGGTGTTTGGAAGATTCAGGCCATCGATGGGCCAGGAGGCGCTGATCCGGCACCCACCATTCCGGGCGCGGTGGTTCCGCCTGCGGCAGCCGGATCTTCGGTGGGTGCCATTTTGATCGGAGCGGGAC